>JAGLSW010001232.1 GCA_023135565.1 Candidatus Aminicenantota bacterium
AAAGGTTTTTGGCCGCCGGAGGCCCATTTTTTTAATCGAATTCGGTACGGCGCAAACGCAAATTGCGCAGCCGGCGCGCAGACGCGGGATAAACAAAAGCCGTGACTGCGCCCAACAAAGTCTCCGCCATACCTTCTACCATGATAAATATGCTGTTATTGAAAAAACCGAAAGCCCCGGCTGCAATTCCTAACCCGATCTGGAAAGGTACGCCGATCACCGAGTGACCCACACGAAAAGGAACATCCATAATCGCTTCTTTAAAGGCGATTTTAAACCGTCCGAAAGCAGTCAGGTTTGCCGCCAGATAGCCATATTTTTTGTCCTTTTCCAATTGCCCGACAGCCCGGTAAGCTTTCCTGACAGCAGCAAAAGAAGTGCCCAGTGTCCCGGCACAGCAGGCCAGGGCAAACATCACCCCTGCCGCCATATGCACAAAAACCGACTGCGACCCATTATAAAGGATGGCCGAAAGCCCACCCAACACAAAAGCCAGGGGCAGGGTGACCAAACCGCCTTTAAGCACCGGCCAGGCGTTTTTTAAGCGCTGCTTGAACGGCAGGCTCTTGTTGCCCATAGACTGGGACACATCCGGGATGATGGCCCCGAAAAGGTCGTCCAGTGCGCCGCCCAGGGCATGTAGGGCACCCGGCACTACTTTCTCGAGAATTTTTATCAGCACGATAATGGGCACACAGACCCCTAACGCTTGTTTCAGGGACTCTTTTTTTTCGTCCTGGGTGATGCCTTTGACCACCCGGAGCCAGTGGGTATCTTCGAAACCGCCGTACATTTCCAGATGTTCGTTGACAGCGGCGGTAATTTTATTCACTTCCGGGTTATCGCCCGTGGAGAACACCCGCACCGTGGCATGTTCTAAATACTCCTTGAGATTATCGCGGATATCCGCTGTCTGCTGGAATTTCTCGTTGGCCCAGAAAGACATCAAATCGTGCAAACAATGCTTCGTTACTTCGCGAATTTCCCGGGAGGTCTCTTCCGGGGGATGTTTCACCAACAAGATCGCAGCAGCCTCGTTTTTAAGAATGATCTTGCGGAATTGCGCTTTGTAGGAACCGGAAAGGGGCAGGCTGGGGGAATCCACCTGTTTTTCGTCGAAAATCACGAAGACATCGACGTTTTTTGACATAAGCCGCCACAGGGTTTCAAAGTATGAACCGATCTCTGCGGCGTTTACTATCCGACCCAGGGCATTCACCCGGAGTATTTTAGAATTGGTTCTCAATTCGCGCAGGGCAGCGTGGACCAGGTCATGGCCCCGGATGTTAAATTTTTTGTGGGCTGTTTTTTCTAATTTGCGGCTGTAGACGCTGCCTGACTTACCGGATTGTTTTTGCAGGAAGAGTTTTTCGATGATTTCGGTATAGGCTTCCCGGATTTTCTTAAGATGCCGCGGCTGGTGTTCTTTAATATTTATTTTTTCGTTTCTCATAGGCAAAATAGGGGACAACGTCCCCCCCGTAAATAATCGAGATGATACAATATAGTACAGTTCCGGTTTAAAGTCAAGTGCGGCAGCAGCCGACCGCCATCGGCTGCGCTTTGAAAAAAGAAAAAATTTGTGATATGATAATTTCTTTTCAGAGTACGGAGGTGTTTATGAAAAGAAAAATATTATTAATCGCTGTCCTGGTCCTGGCGGTGCTTTTCCAGATTTCCTGTAAGAGGACCCGCTATGCCACGGTAACCATCTTCAACGACGGCGAAATCCTCATCACTGCGTCGGTAGACGGCGATACGGAACTCATCGGTCCGGGCGAAGGCGTCGAGTGGACGCTCTCCTGGGAAGGCGGCAAATCTATTACAGTCTATTTATATGCCGAACCCGTCGGTTTTAACGATTACGACGAAGATTGGGCAACCCTGTTCAACGGGGACGATTATGAATGGTATCCCGGCTGGGTATATGTGGCCGGCAGTTTGACTAAGAAAAAGAATTAGCCCCCTAAAAACCCGCTCCCGGATTTTAGAGGGGTGCGGCGCACCGTCGCGGCACAAAAAGCTTGCCTTTTATCGTTTTTGAATTATAATAATTCAAAAACGATAAAACGAGGCAAAAATGAGCTTTATAGACAGAGATAAAGAGCTGGCGCTGCTGGAAAAAGAGTATAAAAGAACAGGCGCTTCTTTTGCGGTTATTTACGGCAGGCGCAGGGTGGGGAAAACGACCCTGATAAAAGAGTTCATAAAAAACAAACAGGCCATCTACTGCCTGGCCGACAAACAGGACAAAAAAATCCAGTTGAACCGTTTTAAAGACATTGCCGCCGAGAATTGGGACGATGATGTCTTAAGGCAGATCAGCGTCGATTCCTGGGACGGCATATTTAACTATATCTTAAAACACAATCCCCCGGGGAAAAGACTAATTATCGTTATAGATGAGTTCCAGTACCTAACCAAAGTGAATAAAGCCGTGCCGTCGATTTTTCAACGCATCTGGGATGACGTCATGAAAGACCGGGATATTATGTTGATCCTCTGCGGTTCTTTGATCAGCATGATGTACGACACCACCCTGAGCTATAAAAGTCCCCTCCTACGGCAGAGTGACCGGGTGACCGGGGACGGTGCGAAAGCGCTGATTA
>JAGLSW010001233.1 GCA_023135565.1 Candidatus Aminicenantota bacterium
TTGATCAAACTTTTTTAAAAGTTTGGCCGCCGGAGGCAAGGCGGTATGCCGGGGCCCCCGACTATAATTCAATGGGGGCGTCACCCGGCAGGGAGATCGTTAGAGTTCTCGAATGCTTTATAAAAAACTTAGCTTCGCTGTGCAATTATCAATGAACAGCCGCTTCTCTTAAGTAAATTTTGAATTAATAGATCGGATTCGGTTACGCTAACCCGGCTATAATCCCGGTAAAACAACGCAAATCATCCAGGTTCACATGAAGGATTTCAAAAAGTATCTCGTAGTCGATTTTCCAGTACCGGTGTACCAACATGTTCCTGAATCGGGCCATCTTCTTCAGTTCACCGGCTAATTCCCCGGGTATAATCCCTGCGTCTCCCAAAAGACCGAAACATTCCGCATACTCCCCGGGTGCCTTTTTCAATTTTTTTGCCGATACATGAAAACACAAATTCAAAGCAGCTTCTATGGCAACCAATAAGCGATACGATGCAATATCTTGGAGGTCCCGGTTCACTATAAATTCTTCCCGGGCAGACTCTTTGATCTTTTCCAACCTCTCCAGGCAATCGAAGATTTCCTCACACCTTGTCCTGATCAGTTCCTGGTTTAAGCTCATGCTGCAAATGCCTCTTTAATACTTCTCTTTACCAGGGGTTTTATATCCAGGTAACGGCTCGCTGCCCGCTCCATAAACTCACAACGCAAGTCCTCATCTTTATCGATAATCAACTGCCCCCGGATTACATAAAAAATAAAAGAAATAGGTGCAAAATTTAAAACACGAATATCCACAGGCATTCGCATCACAGACGAAAGCCGTTCCGACAGCTCCAGCGAATAAAACAGCGACTCCTTTTTATCCAATCCATCGATATATATTCCCACATCAATGTCATGAAAAGGTAAATTATCGGTTTCATCATCAAAAGAACCGAAGATAAAAGCAAAAAGGATTTCTTTTTCGGCAGCTAAGATATTTTTGATAGAAGTCACTGCCTGCTGTTTCTCATCGAGGCTTAATTGAAAATAACGGGGCTTCATTTTTTCCACTGCTGTAAGTATACCATTTTTTCAAAAAAAAGAAAAGGGGCCGGAGAGTAAGTGTTCAGTTTTGAATAAATCGGACCCCACCCAAACAGTTCATACCCGTTTTGTCCAATAATTGAACCGCGGACAGGCTCATTTTTTCCAAAACTGATGGCCTCGTAAAAAGT
>JAGLSW010001234.1 GCA_023135565.1 Candidatus Aminicenantota bacterium
TCATTTGCTCCCTACTGCCGAATAATTCATTAACAAAGGCAGCAGCCACAATTCCCGGTGGCCGGGAAGAAAAATATTCATTAATACTCGACCAGGAATAATCTTCCGCATGATGAACAATTCCCGCACGAACCGGGTTCAGGAGTAAATATAATAGAGACTGGATCAGATAAGAATCATTCTCAATCAAAGTAGATATAAACCTGCTCTGAAAGACATAACCTTTACCACCTTCTATTTTGCGAAAGTACATACCATACAAACCATTAAGCTGTCCAAGAAAATCCGACATCCTTTTATTGTTATTTTCTAATACAAGGTGATAATGGTTATCCATGATGCAATAAGCAAATAATGGGATTTTCAATTTCTTTGCCGTTCCTTCCAGGAAATCTAAAAACTGGGCTTTGTTTTTGTTTCCCGCAAAGATAGCATTGCCGTCATAACCGCGATTCATAACATGGTGATAAGCACCTGGATATGTAATACGAACTCTTTTCATGGTTTCATTTTATCACAACTTTGACAAATTTGCACGTTTGCACGCACCGCCCCCAGTTTTTTTTCGCACCGCCCCCAGTTTTTTTTTGCAGTTTTTTTAGAGGACGCAAATTTGCGTCCCGGTTTTCCCCGGAGACCCTGTTGTGAAGTACGCCCCCTTTATGTTATAATGGCATCATGAAAAAAAGAAAACCACGCAGAAAAAAAGAATTATTCGAAGAAAATATGCTGGAAGTCCTCGATATCGACTCATCAAAAATTAGCCAGAGATTTGCTTCGACAATGGGACTGAACGGCTGCATATTGGTTGTCATAAGTGCATCCATGCCATGGCTTTTGATGGATATTAATCATTACATACAAAATTATCGTGTGCAGATCGACGTGTATTTGCTGCGTTTCGGCATGTTCGTTCCGCTTGCCGGAGGCGTTTTACTTGGCGGCTTTTTCCTGAGAAGTATCATCAAAAAAAAATTTACCTGGAGTCTTGCCCTGCTTTTCTATATCTTGATTGTTTTAATGAATATCATGAATTATTTTACGCTGAGGTCCATTTATGTATCGGACACCCGGTGTGTACATTTGACCAGCGCACTGTTGATGAATATAATCGGCAGCATTTTAATAGCGCTGGGGGGTACCGGTGTATACCTGTTTAGAAACAAAGAGGAAGAGCAGCGTAATTTACAAAAATATACAAAGCCGGGAAAAATGAAAACTAAGAAAAAAAAGTCGAGATAAATTATTCCCGGTTTCCTGTTTCGGCCTCGATGAGGTCCTTCTTCTCGAACAGCAGTTCCCTGAACTTCTGCATCACTGCAAATTGCACGATCCGGGATTTGCCGAAATATCCTAAAAATTCACGCACATCCGCGTCTTTCACACCTATATCACGCAAGCCCCGGGACGACGAAACCAGGGGATCGATAAACATCTCACCTTCACCGAATAACACATAATATATATCTATATTATATTTCTTTACCATTTTTCCCAGGATTTCTAACCCGGGCCAGTTCTTGCCGGTTTCTATGTCCGATAAAGCCGGGCCGGATATACCTAAAACCTTCGCAAAGTCCTTTTGTATTTGGTTTAAGGCTTTTCTTATTTCTCTAATACGGCTGCCAACTTCACTTTTGTTTATCATTTCGTACCTGGAAACCATTATATCATGAATGTAGTATTGTTGGCAATACCGTTACAGTTCACTGCTGCCGGTTCTGTTGACCCGCAGGATAAACAAAATTGGGAAAAAGGCAATTTTTCTCTTGACATTCACTGAAAAACAAAATATAATTAGCCTATGATTTATTTTGTCCCTTTCACTTATGATACGCCGGTGATTTGTAAATGCCGGGGCCGGCTGCCCCAGCCCCAAAAAACCTGCAGTGGAGGCACACGAAAACATTTTACACTAAAGATAAAAAAGAGGAGAAGAACAATGGAGAAAATTTACAGGCTTACTATTGATCTAAAAGCCCATATTAACGATGAAGTGGCAGACACAAACACCTGGGAAAACCTAACCCACATCCACCGCTTCATGGAAAAGATGAAAGCGGATGACACAGCGCTGCTGGAATTTTACAAAATTCAGGTAAACGATGACCTGCTGACTATCTGTAACCAAGAAGATGTGAAAGAAGTTTTCAAGATAAAAAAAGAATTTGAAATCATAAAGCCCCTGCTGCTGCTTCTAAACCCCGAAAACGCTGAATTCATTTCAAATCTATTCAACGACGAGGGCAATATAGACATAAATACACTGGAAGACAATAGAGACTTGATTTATAATCAATTCAACGTCATGAAAATCATAACCGCCGACTTTATCGAAATATAACCGGGAGAAAATGAAAAGATTTGAAGATGGCTTCCTGCTCTTATTACACCCGGAAACCTTGCGGGGTGCCGCGGCAGGTTTCGGGTTTGTGCCTCGAAGCGGCTTATTGGTTGGGGACGCCGAAACAGCGGAGGAACGCAGTGCGTTCACCCTAATTCCCCACCTTACTTTGTGGGAAATTCCCCCCCGGCACCGTTTGATCCCTTTACATTTATTCGATTTAATGATAACTTTAAGGCATTATGAAAATAAAAAGACCCACACTAATCATAAACAAAAAAAGAGTTTTGCGAAATATCGAGCGCATGGCAAACAAAGCCAAAAAAGACAACGTCCGCTTTAGACCGCATTTTAAAACCCATCAATCGGGAGAAATCGGCTCCTGGTTCAGGGATTCCGACGTCACTGCCATCACGGTCTCCTCCGTGGAGATGGCCCTCTATTTCCGGGAACAGGGCTGGGAAGATATTACCATTGCTTTCCCGGTCAATAAATTAGAGATAGAGGAGATAAACAGTCTATGCCGCGGCAGCGATCTGGGCCTGCTGGTAGAGGCACAAGAGACCGTCTCTTTCCTGACGAAAGAGCTAAAACATAAAGCAAAACTGTGGCTCAAAATCGACACCGGCTATCACCGCACCGGCATTGCCTGGGACGCAGCCGGGGCGGCGGCAGACCTAATAAAAGCGATAGAAAAAACCCCGCTGCTCGATTTTGCCGGGCTTCTCACCCACTCCGGGCATGCTTATGATGCCCAATCCACCGCCAACATAAAAGAAATCTATAACAGTACGGTTTCTAAAATGAATACCTTAAGAGACAGGTTGAAAGAAAAAGGATTCGACGGCATGGAAATCTCTATCGGCGACACCCCCACTTGCAGTACCGCCGATAGTTTTAAAGGAGTCGATGAGATAAGGTGCGGTAATTTTGTTTTTTACGATGTGATACAACTTTTCTTAGGCGCTTGTAAAGAAGAAGACATTGCCGCAGCCGCAGCCTGTCCCGTGGTGGCCAAACATGCCCGCAGGAATGAATTAGTGATTTACGGCGGCGCGGTACACCTCTCCAAAGACTATGTGGTAAACCGGGCAGGTCAAAAAATATACGGGTTAGTGGCGCTGCCCCGGGGTTCTTCCTGGGGGCCGAGCCTAAAAGACACTTTCGTGAGCTCGCTGTCCCAGGAGCACGGGGTAATCAAAACCGCTCCCGGTTTTTCCAGCGAAGGTTCACGAAGTATTGTTGAGCGGGTGGAAATAGGTGATATATTGATGATTTTGCCTGCTCATTCTTGTTTGACTGCCAACCTGCTGCGGCCATTTTTTAAGATCAGCCCCACTCGCGTGGGGGGGCGATAAGCTGCTTCGCAGCAGGGGCAGCGGGTGAGCGCTTTTGCTTCTAAATCATAAAAAGTTTTGTTCAAACTTTTTTGAAGGT
>JAGLSW010001235.1 GCA_023135565.1 Candidatus Aminicenantota bacterium
AAGTTTGATCAAAACTTTTTATGAGTTAGAATCAAAAACGCTCACACGCTGCCCCATGCGGCGAAGCCGCTTATCGCCTCCCCGTGCGCACGGGGTCACTTGCGCTTGAGAAGCTTCTCGATCTGCTCCCGGCCAAACTCCACTATAATCGGCCGCTTGTGAGGACAAAAATACGCATTAGTAGAACGAAATAAATCCTTGACTATACTCCTCATTTTCTCGGGGGAAAGCCGGTGATTCACCTTTATCGCACTCTTGCAGGCAACCTCAGCCAAAACCTTGTCCTCGAAATCTACATCCCCTTGCTGCAAATGCAATATAGTCAAAACAGCATCCTTAATGCTTCTCTCATCCAATACCTGGGGAAAAGATTTCACATCATACGAATTTCCACTCAAAGGCCGTAAATCAAAACCGACTTTGCTGAGCATCTCCTGCTTGCGCTCATCTAAACGGGATACTTCCGAGTGGGTCAGCTCGATGATGATAGGGAAAAGAGGCGTAATAGATACCACTTTGTTCTCCCGGTACTCTTTTTTTAGGTGATCGAAATTCACCCGCTCGTCGGCATTGTGCTGGTCAACGACCAACAGTGCGCCTTCTTTCTCTACCAGGATGTAAGAGTTCAGGTACTGCCCGATCAGGTAAAACCCTTCCTCGATGTGAGCTATCTCACCGCTGAATAACTGCGCCTGGGCGAATCCAGGTCCGGGGGCGGTTTGACCGGGGGAGGCGGTGAAAGCGTCGGGGGGCTGTTCCGGGCTGCTCTTATCCCGGTAAAGAAAATCTAAAGACCTGTCCGCGGCTGCGCCGCCGCTGCTGCCGAAAGTACTCTCTATACCCCGTTTTACTAATTGATAGATGGCGCTGGAATCCTCGAATTTGATCTCTAATTTCATGGGGTGGACGTTCACGTCGATCTCCCGGGGCGGTACTTCTAAAGACAATATGCCGACGGGATTCTTGCTCTTTTCGAGGAAACGCCGGAAGGTGTTGTTTAGGGCGGCGAAGAGGGTTCTCTCCCGGATAGGCCGTTTGTTGACAAAAAAATGCTGGTACTTCTTGACTGCGACGCCGGTATTGATCTTCGAGATAAAACCGTTTAGTTTATATTGACCATACTCGAAATTCACTTCCTGCAGACCGTCGAGAAATTCTTTGCCGAATACCTGGTAGATTCTCTCTTTCAAAGTGGCGGCTTTATTGTAAAAAAAGATTAGCCGGTCATTATTGCTCAAAGAAAAGGCGATGTGAAAGTTAGACAGGGCAGTCTGCTCGAGAAAAGCGATAACCTGGTTTAATTCGCTCCTTTCGCTTTTTAAAAATTTTTTCCTGACGGGGAAATTATAAAAAAGGTCCTGGATTTCGATGGCTGCGCCTTTATTAAAAGCGATTTCCTCCCGTTCGACTAATTTGCCCTCCTCAAAAGTACAAAAGGTGCCCTTTCCTTCAGTATTAGAAGAAGTCTTCAAGAGGATTTTCGAGACTTCCAAAATCGAGGGCAGCGCTTCACCACGGAACCCCAGGGTGTCGAGACTGTTAAAATCCTCTAACCGGTTTAATTTCGAAGTAGAGTGTCTTTTGAAGGCTTTTTCGATATCGTCGGGTTCGAAGCCGTCGCCGTTGTCGGTAACTTTGATAAATCTTTTGCCGCCGTCGCGGACTTCGACTTTGATCTCACCGGCCCCGGCGTCTATGGAATTTTCCACCAATTCCTTGACCGCGGAGAGGGGACGTTCCACTACCTCCCCGGCAGCGATCTTACGGAATACTTCAGCTTCTAATTCTTTTATTTTTCCCACAAATTATTATATCATGAATAACGGCGGCCCTCAAGAGAAAATCGAGCCTTGCCTCCGGCGGCCAGGGGGCGTTTTTGTAAAATTGCCCCCTGGACCCCCAAAAAACTTTTTATGAGTGAAAATCAAAAGCGCTCACCCGCTGCCCCTGCTGCGAAGCAGCTTATACCCTGCCCACGTGGTGGGCCTAATAGTACTTTCTTACTTTGTCCAATGGTTTGCGCAGCTTCTTTCTCACCTCGCCTTCCTCAGGATAACCTAAAGAAATCATGACGTCGATCCTGGTTTTTTGAGGTAGGTTGAGTACTTTTTTGACTGCTTTCTCATCGAACCATCCGAGCCAGCAGGTGCCCAATCCCAAATCTTCGGCCTGCAGCGTCAGGTGATCGCAGGCGATGCCGATATCTATCAGGTTGTACTTTACATGTCTTAACATGCCGCCCATCCGGGCAATATATGTTGAGCGTTCAGTGACAACAACGATAAGTACGGGGGCTTCTTTGACAAAATTATTCATGCGGTAAATACCGGTCAGGGACTTTTCTACTACTCGATTCTTCGTCTCTTCATCGTCTAAAACAATAAAAGACCAGGGCTGCGAATTACAGGCGGAGGGCGCTAACCGGGCTGCTTCTAAACATTGGTCGATGATCTCCCGGGGCACGGGCCGGGATGAATAACCGCGGGTGCTTTCTCTTTTTTTTACTAATTCGATAAATTTCATAATTTACTTCTCCTAACTTCGGCGAGCAGGCCCGTGGCACGGGGGTGCGGACGCCGCCCGCCCAGGCCCCTCATAAGCTGCGGACGCCGTCCGCTCTTGAAAAAACATTATACCATTATATTATTATCCTGTAAAAGCCCGCGGCGCGGGCACCCTATAAACCGCTCCGCGGCAAAAACAGCAGCAGCCGGGGAATCCAATACTCGCAGTGTGAAAAAAAAAACTTTGGAGATAGGGACGTGAGCGGAATATGAACTGCGTAGATATCGATTTCTCCAAAATTGAATCGTTACGATTTTTTGTAAGTGTTCAGTTTTGGAAAAAGAAAAATTCAAAGCTTT
>JAGLSW010001236.1 GCA_023135565.1 Candidatus Aminicenantota bacterium
TTTGAAAAAGTTTAATCAAAACTTCTTATGAGTGAAAATCAAAAGCGCTCACACGCTGCCCCTGCCGCGCCCTATTTGGCGATCTTTTTTAAGGCCAGCTTAAATAATTCCTCGAATGACACGACATCGGGGTTCTCCTTGGTAATCTTATTGACATGCTCCCTGACTCCTTTGCCCGCATAACCTAAATTCACCAACCCGGAAATCAAATCTTCTTTCACTTTGACGGTTTCGTGGGCCTCCTCTTCCGCCAATTCGAGCTTGCCGGTTAGCTCTAAGATGATCCGGCCGGCAGTCTTTTTGCCTATGCCGGGTATGGAACTCAATTTGCCCACATCACCGCCATCCACCGCTTCAACCAACTCGGCAGCGGAAAAAGCAGAAACCAACGAAAGCGCCGTCTTACCCCCTACCCCGGCTACGGAAATTAACTTTTCAAAAAAGAGTTTCTCCTTTTTATCGGCAAAACCGTAAAGTATCATCTCTTCATCTTTTATTTTTAATACGGTATGCAGCAGTACGCTGCTTTCATTTTTTATCCGGGAATAAGCGGAAACCGGGTACAAAACCTTGACAATAAAACCGCCCCCGGTGTCTACATGCAGTTCACCGGGAGAAATCGCAAATATAGTTCCTTTTATGGCTGAAATCATGATCCTATTTTAAATGAAGCAGATGACAGTAAGCGACTGCTAAGGCATCGCTCTCGTCACTGCCCAATTTTTTCTCCTTCATATCTAAAAGTACGCCTAACATGCGGTTCACCTGCGGCTTCAGGGCGCTGCCACTGCCGGTTAAAGCCAGTTTGACTTCCCTGGGCGAGTAAGATTTCAAATCTATCCGGTGATGAATCGAAGCCCCCAACACTACGCCCCTGACTTTGGCCAACAAGTTCATGGCTTTTACGTTCTTGCCTAAAAACCCTTCCTCGATGGCCGCCCGGTCTATAGAAAAAGATTTGAAAATTTCGTCCAGGCGTTCCCAGAGATGCTCCATTTTGGCGTAAAAATCTTTTTCTTTCAATTTGATCTCTTCAGAATGTATATAAAAAAATTTATTGCCTTTCTTTTCAAGAATACCGACTCCAAAACTAATGGAACCGGGATCAAATCCGATTATTATCATAAATACCTGCCTCCGGCGGCCCTGCCGGGGGCCTTGCCTTCGGCGACCCTGCCGGGGGCCAAACTTTTGAAAAAGTTTGATCAAAGCTTCTATTTATTTAGAATCAAAAGCGCTCACCCGCTGCCTCTTGCGGCGAAGCGGCTCATAGCCCCCCCACGCG
>JAGLSW010001237.1 GCA_023135565.1 Candidatus Aminicenantota bacterium
TTTACACAGAATATTTTACACTCTCGCTAAAGAACTGGACGAACAGCGCAAGATCGCGGAAAACCTCAATGTCCAACAGGAAAAACTAAAAGCAGACCTGAAAAGCAAAACCGATGCCCTCAATATCGAGATGATTAAACTAAACAGCCTGTTCAGCCGCGGCAAAAAACTGGTGAAAATCCAGATTCCTTCCGTCCAGTGGAAAGAATTCGGCATCGCCGATAAAAAGTAGGGATACAAAGTTGGGAGTAGGCAGGTCCTGCCCCCCGCTTTCCCTATATGACCTCTTAAATCCCGGGAGAGTAAGAAAGGAATTTTTTTGTTGAAAAAAAAACCGCTGTGTGAAATAATAACCATGTACAATATCTCTAACAGGAGTCGAATTATGAGTGCAGCTTCCTTTTTATCTAAACTTTTATTGGCTGTTTCAATTTTGGCGCTGATCTCTTCATTCCTCGTGTTCCCCACCATTATGACCAACCCCAACAGCGACCTGAGCCTCTATACCATAAAAGACGTCTGGGAAAGCCGGAATTTCGAACTGCCTATCATTACCAAAATGGCCGTTTTTTTCGCGGACAGTGTGATTTTGAGATATATCTTCTTTGCCGTGCTTATCGTGATCGGCGTGTTTGCCGAGTTTTCCAGCGCAAATAAAAAAATCCCCGGTTTAGTGCATACCTTTAATTTAATCATCGGCATGTTGACCGGCACGATTTTTTTACTCTCGTTAGTCGTGCCTTTTATGCCCTTAGGTTAAAGGAAAATTAGGTTGAAGAAAAATATCAAGACATCACCCTGCCCTGAGAGTTTTCGAGTTCCTCCTGAGTTCTCTTGAGCGCCTCCTGAGACCTCCTGAGCGCCACCTGAGTTCTCTCGATCTCCTTCCTGAGACCTCTTGAGTTCCTCCTGAGTCCTCCTGATCTCCTCCTAAGCGCCCCGGTCTCTCACTAAACACCCGGAGGAATCGGGCTTTTATCTATATAGGGTTGGAAAATAGCTTCCAGTTCTTCTAAGGATTCTTCTATGACGATAGTCAGGGTTTGTGCGTATATATCTAAGTCTACTATGGCATTCAAAACCGAATCCGATTTACTGGCCACTCGCAGGCGTTCGGCAATGGTATAATTTATCAATTGTATATTGCGGTAGATGGACCTTAAACCGGCCAGATCGAAATCCACGTCCTGGCCCGCTTTTCGAATAAAATATTGAGCCAATAAATACATGGAAGCGGCGCGGTATACCGTCTCTTCGTCATTGGCCAGGGGCAGGTGGAACCGGGCCATGGGCCTGAAATAAACGGTATGAGGACATCCGCTGGCGGCAATGAGCAGGCCCATCAGGGAACCCACGGCCCTTTGCACGGTAGTGATTTGGGAAATCATCCTATCTTTTGTAGTTACCACCATATGGGTATCATTGTAAGAAAGGAAGGCGTCGAATCGTTTAACGATGTTGACAAGATTTGCAGCCAGGGGACAGTGAGGAACGTCGCGGACGTCTAAGGGGCAATTGGGGCATTGATGAAAATCCAGTTTTGTCCACGAAGGCAAGGTTTCCGGGGTATTCCCGTGCAATTCGAACTTCTCTGTGTCCAATTGCAATTCAAAGACTTCATCGATGCCTTTTCCGAATTTAAAGCAGTATCGTATTTTAAATGTTTCCATAAGACTATTAGACTATAATATGTATCGTACATTGGGAAAAAAGTCAAGGTAAAACATGGAAAAAAAGTTCCAAAAAGAATTTTTTTTGATACTCCAACCGGGAGGCGCAGGGTCTAAGCGTCCCACTTTTTTAGGGTTAAAGTCTGGCCGTCATATTTCGCATAGGTAAATTCCGTCATCCAATCGCCGCAGTTGATATAGATTTTGCCATCTTCTTCTTTGACTGTAGGTAGGTGCAGGTGGCCTAACAGCACATAGTCGAAACCTTCGTTAAATTTTCCCCGGGCAAATTGAAAGTACTCTTCGCTCCAGGCTGTTTTCCCGATCTTCACCAATTTCCGGCTGGAGTAAGAGGTCCACTTTGCTATTTGCATTCCTATGTCCGCCGGGATAAAGGTTTTATACAAAAATTGAGAAACCGGGCTACGGATGATTTTTTTTAGCAGCCGGTATCCCCTGTCTTTTTTGGCATAGCCGTCGCCGTGGGCGGCAAAGAAACGTTTTGTCCCCACCTGGAACTCTTTATGCCCGGCGAAACAGGAAATACCGATCTCTTTTTCTAAGTATTGGCCGGTATAAAAATCATGGTTCCCGGTAATAAAATTTATTTTTATTCCCGCGTCCGCCATTTTTTTGAATTGGAATAGGATTGGGAACCAGTATTTGGGGATGACGTGGCGCCACTCGAACCAAAAATCGAAAAGGTCGCCTAAAATGTATAGTTCTTTGGCGTCCTGGGAAATGGTTGTTAGAAAATCGAGTAATTTTTTCCTTTTTTCGTTTTCCCGGTGGTCTTCCTTGAAGGTTAGGTGAACGTCCGAGATAAAGTAGATATTTTTTTTCACGATTTTTCCTTTTTGCCGCGGCTCTTACAGTATAGCGGTGTAAGAGTGTAAGCGAACATAAAGGGTAATATATTTCTCACAAAAATTCAAGTCCCGGGTTATTTTTTAGCCTAATATGAAATTACTCTGCCTCCGGCGGCCCTGCCGGGTGACGCCCCCATTAAGTTTTTCGTCAGGGGCCAGCGGCATACCGCACCTTTGATTATTGACCGGCTAAAATTC
>JAGLSW010001238.1 GCA_023135565.1 Candidatus Aminicenantota bacterium
GCAGGGTCGCCGAAGGCAAGTCTGTAAGCTGGGCTTTTGGTTTTATCACTTTCCTTCGGCTTCCTCGTCTTTTCCGGCTTCGTCGCTTTTTTCAGTTGGCTTTCCCTCTTCCTGCTCCCCATCCTTCACGGCTTCCTCTTGCGGAGGGTCTAAAAGCTGCTCGCTAACTACAGAGCCGTCTTTAATTACTACGAAATAATCCTTCTCTTTTTTATCCACTTCGGTGAGCAGCACGTTCACATCTTCCGGGTGCAGTTCATTCCATACCCTTATCCCGGCAAACCGCGCTATTTGTTTGTAATCCGGTTTATTCCTGATGTCTTCAACAGCATTCGTGTTGTAAACGATAATGATTTTATCCTCTTCGGGAAGCGCTTTTACCTCCACGATCCCGGTAACTTTTGCCACATAATCGATGCTGTCCAACATGGCTTGTTCTTTGTCTACCGGCTTTGTGTCACCGCCGGTCACTACGATAACAAAAATAATCAATACGATCGCCAAACCACCGCCTACCGCATAGATAAGCTTGTTGGAACCTTTATTGGACTTGCGCAGGGTTTTTTTTAAGTCTTTCTTAAACTTTGTTTTCTTTTTTTTAGCCATTTTTTACGGTACCTCGATATTGTTGAATATCTCTGTTATGATATCGTCCGTGGTTAACTCTTCCGCTTCCGCTTCATAAGAGAGGATAATCCTGTGCCGCAGCACATCCCTGCCGATGGTTTTAATATCTTCAGGGGTGACATAACCTCTTCTCCTAACAAAAGCCATGGCTTTGGCGGTCTCCGTTAAATAGATGGACGCCCGGGGCGAAGCGCCGAACTGCACCAAGTTCTTCAACTTTGTCAGACCCGCCTCTTCAGGGAAACGGGTGGCAAATACGATATTGATAATATAATCTTTTATTTTATCGTCGATATAGACCATCTTGTAGGATTTATTAATCCTAACAATATCTTCTAAAGAACACACTTTGCCCACTTCCACCGGCAGGGCGGACGTCATCCGGTTTACGATGGCTTTCTCTTCCTCTTTAGTAGGATAAGTGATTTTTACTTTGAGCAGGAACCTGTCTATCTGGGCTTCCGGCAGCGGGTAAGTGCCCTCTTGCTCGATAGGGTTCTGGGTGGCCATGACCATAAAGGGCCATGCGATTTTGTGGCTGGTTTCCCCGATGGTCACCTGCAGTTCCTGCATCGCTTCCAGTAAAGCGCTCTGCACTTTTGCCGGCGCCCGGTTGATCTCATCGGCCAGCAGCAGGTGGGTGAAAATCGGCCCTTTCCGGGTAAGAAATTCCGACGTCTTGGGATTAAACACAAGGGTGCCGGTTAAGTCGGCCGGAAGCAAATCCGGGGTAAATTGGATACGGCAAAAATCTAAATCGAGCACCTGGGCCAGGGTTTTGACTGCCAGGGTTTTAGCCAGGCCGGGCACACCTTCCAGCAGGATATGGCCCGAAGTTAATAAAGCGATCATCATTCGTTCTAAGAGGGAGCGCTGTCCCACGATCACTTTCTCCATTTCCGAGAGTATTCTTTCGATTATCCGGCTTTCTTCGCCTATTTTTTCATTGATGAAAGTCAAATCTTGTTCCATGATTATCTCCTATCATTTGAACTACTATGAAATTACTTTGCCT
>JAGLSW010001239.1 GCA_023135565.1 Candidatus Aminicenantota bacterium
GGTTTTTGGCCGCCGGAGGCGAATCAACTATCTATTTCGTTCGGGGTTAGCCCTAAGCGCACCTGCTCATAAGGGCAGTAAATAAAACAGCGCCCGCAGCTCAAACAAGTCCCGGTATCCACTTCATATTCAACCTGTTTTCTACGAATGGAAAGACCGATTAGTTTTAAACAAAAAACCAAACCTAAAAATCCCCCCAATAACCAGCCGCCGATTTTGAATTTCTTTTGAATAGCGGCGGCTTCGGAAAACAACACCTCAGCAGGTTTGCCCGCGGCCCGGAAAGCCCGCGTTTGTTCTGTGGTCTCCTTCCGCTGGCCGGAATTCTCTAAAAGAATCTCCTCTGCTAACGCCACTGTACTATGCTGCCGCGAAAGAGGCGTATATAACCGGGAGAAAACCCAGCCGCTGCCGGTTACGATTGCCGGCAGCAAAAGAAACAAAATGATCAATCGTTTAGTTTCGGTTTCTTTTTTTTCCGCGGACAGCGCTGTATCGCCGGGTTTTTTGATGGCCCCGAAAGGACAGGACTCTTCGCATAAGCGGCAGTTATTGCATTCGTTGGGGGTTATTTTTACATGTTTGGTAGAAAGGCGCGACAGCCAATCCAACAATACGCCGTAAGGACAGAAAAACCGGCAGTAAGGCCGGGCAATCACCGTGCCCAGTATCAAAAAAGAGATCCCCAGGACAACCATATTAAAACCGGCCCCGAAACGGAACACCCCGACGAAGGGGTCGTATTGACAGATAATAAACCCGGTGCCCGTGGCGGCAAACAAAACCGCCAGACCAAGATAAAGATAGGGGATCAAACCCAACACATGAGCCAGCCACTGCGGTACTTTTGCCGGTTTTAGCACTACTGCATCTTGAATGGCTCCCAAAGGACAAACTGCCGCGCAAAAAGTGCGTCCGAAAAATAAAGTAAAAATAAGCGGCAGGATAAAAAAAGCAAGCACAGTTATAGGAATAACATAATGCGGATTAAACAGCGCATAAAAAACATTTTGAATGGCTCCTATCGAGCAGACGCAGCCTTTCCTGTAAAAACCGAAATAGACCAGGCTAAAAATCATCAACCAAAAAATCTTCCGCCGTGAACGCAGTTTGAGGGCAAAAAAGGAGGCCAGTGAAAGAGCCGCCAGCAGCACAAACACATCCACATACTCTAAAGTTTGCGCTCGTGGTGCAGGGGTTTTTAGTTGCGGTCGGACATATTCGGTTTGGAAATCGGGTTTTGGAAACCGTTCCTCCACCTGGGCAAAGCCGATACAGGATAATAAAAGTAAAAGAAGGGCAGCAAAAACCCACACACGTGGACGTGTATTAAATCGCTTCGCAGCACCGGAAGGCGTATGGTTACCGGTTAAACAAAAGTTTTGCGGGGG
>JAGLSW010000124.1 GCA_023135565.1 Candidatus Aminicenantota bacterium
GGCAGGGCCGCCGGAGGCAAGAAAAAAAAATATTTCCGGGACCGCGGCGGTTACAGCGGGTAACGGCGGTTACGGTGGTGGTATTTTGAACCGTTACGGTAAGCTCACCATCAATAATTGCAAAATTGTGAACAACACTACGGGCAATGGCGGCAGCTACTCGGGAAGCGGAAATGGGGAAAGCGGTGACGGTGGTTACGGCGGCGGTCTGTGCAACTTAGCAGGCACAGTAGTGATTAACCATTCATCGATCAGCGATAACACCACCGGTAATGGTGGCAGGGATTGTGATGAATGGGGGGGCCGCGGCGGTCACGGCGGCGGCCTTTTTAATTTAGACGGAAATTTGACCCTGAACAACTGCACTGTAAAGGATAACCTCTGTGGCAAGCCCGGCAGAGGTTGGGACGGGTACGGCGCTGGGGGCTACGGCGGAGGTATAGCCAACAGGCAGACTAACGGGAACACCGGCACTCTAACGCTTACCGGCTGCACCGTCATGGATAACAAGACCGGTGATGCGAATGGGCATGAGGGCAGCGCCGGTTATGGGGGAGGAATACAGAACACCGGCACTACCTTTATCAACAACTGCCTTATCTACCGGAATCGCTGCGGTGAAGCCTTTTCCGGTGGATCCGGCGGTGGGATTGCCAACTCAGGCGCCTTGTATGCTACCAATTCCACCATCAGTGCAAATAGCTACAATAGCTACGAGGATCCAAGCGATGCGTATGGCGGCGGTCTCTTCAATTATGGAGACAGTGGATTTGCGTTACTGGAAAGTTGTACAGTTACCGGGAATAATGACGGCGGTTTGTGCAACGGTGAGCCTGCTTATTGGATTTATGGCCCGACGCCTACGTCGACACTCAAAATACACAACACTATCGTTGCCAACAATCTTATTTATAATTGGGCGACCTCATCCTATGTAGCCAACGACTGCGTCGGCAGGATCAAGTCCCGGGGTTACAACCTAATCGAAGGGCTTTCTGCTATTTATTTTGTCGATATCGAGGGTGAAACCGACGGCAACATCATCGGCGCTGATCCTAAATTGGGTGCCCTGGTAGACAACGGCGGGCCCACTAAAACCCACGCCCTGCTAAAGGGCAGCCCGTGTCTCGACGCCGGGGACCCGGATGATTACGAAACCACCGACCAGCGCGGTGTGCTCCGTCCGAAGGACGGTGATGGCGACGGCACTCCCTTACCCGACATAGGCGCTTATGAAGAGTTTACCCCCCAAATAGACATCACTACTCCCTCTGCCGGAGCAAAGGTCAGTTGCACCGTCTTGTTAGAAGCGGAGGCCAACACCCGGTACGTGGATTTTAAAATCGACGGTGTTTTATTGCAGACCGTAGACGGCGCGCCTCACACTTGTAGTTGGGACACTTCGGTTCACGCTAACGGCAGCCATACCATCAAAGCGGTAGGTTCCGATACCCCCGGTGGTTTCTCCGCCCGGGATACTGTCAATGTCAAAGTAGACAATATGATTATCAATCTAACTGTTTCCCCTTATGAAGAGAGCGCCTGGCTCATCGCCAAATATTACGGGCATGTGACATTCACCATCCCGCACACCGGTCAAACAGCGCCTACCGCTTACCAAATCGAACGAAAAGAAGCCGGCGGAACCACTTTCACTATTGTCAAAGAGGTGACCGGCGCGGAAATGGGAGGAGCTTCATATACTTATTATGATCCCTTACCCAACAATAATACTAATTATACCTACCGGATCACAGCAGTAGACGGTGCTGGTGTAATCGTCGGACGGTCAGACGAACAAACCATATAGAAACGATAGAATTGCCGACTGAGTAAAAAAATATTTGAAAAAAAACTTGAAAAGCTCCGCCTGTGTTGGATAAGTCTTTAAATGTATGGTATACAATAAGGTTTAACAAGGAGGTAAACATGGAGATACAAAAAAAGTCCCCGAAAAGGGACAAAAAATTACAGGTTTTTTTATTATTAACCGGGATCATGTTTTTGGGAGGATTCTATCTCCAGGGCGTGACCTTTACGGTGAATACTACAGGCGATACGGTGGATGTGAGTCCCGGGGACGGCACTGCCGCCGATTCCGGCGGAAACTGTTCGCTGCGGACGGCCATCATGGAAGCCAATGCCCTGGCCGGGACGGATACCATCATCGTCCCGGCAGGTACTTACAAACTCGCCATCAGCGGCGCCGATGAAGACAACTGCGCTTCCGGCGACCTGGATATCCGCTCAGATCTGACTATCCACGGCGCAGGCAAAAACGCAACCATCATCGACGGCGATGAATTAGACCGGGTATTCCATATTAAAGGTGAATGGACGGTAACGATCACCAACTTAACCGTACAAAACGGCAAAGCCCCTGACGGCGAGGATGTCACCTCATCCAGTAGTTTACAGGCCAGGGGAATTCCTCGGCAGCCCGCAGTTGATATACTGAGCAGCCGGGACAAACCTCCCAGGCGCCGCCAACAAACCAGTGAACACAGGGCAGGCCAAAAGAAATTTTCCTGGACTGCGGCAGCCACAGCCGGTGACGGCGACAGCGGCGGCGGAATCTTGAACATTAATGCCACGCTCACTATCAAGAACTGCAAGATATTGAACAACCGGACCGGCAGAGGAGGAAGCGATTGGGTAGAAGATGAAAATTACAGCTCCGGGGACGGTGGCAGCGGCGGCGGTCTCTACAATTTAGAAGGCACGGTAACCATTAGCAATTCGGAAGTCAAAGACAATATCACCGGGGACGGTGGCTGCTATCCCGGTTATTATGAGTGTTGGTGCAGGGACGGCGGCGACGGTGGTGGACTATATAATAAAGGCGGCTCAATGACTCTAACCGGTTGTGCCATTGAAGACAACCGCACCGGCAATACCGGGGATCACGGTTCGGGCGGCGATGGCGGCGGTCTCTGCAGCTATAACACCACGGAAAATAGAGGTACCTTAACGCTTATCGGCTGCACAATCAAAGGGAACAGCACCGGTGACGGAGGATATATGGAGGGCGGTGGTGGATATGGAGGCGGGATCGCTAACGGCGGTGGCGCTACCACTTATATCAGGAATTGCCTCATCTACCAGAATCGCTGCGGTTTTGGAGGTTGGGGTGATTCCGGCAGCGGCGGTGGTATAGCTAACGGCGGCGCCTTATACGTAGCCAATTCGACTATCAGTGCAAATCGCACCTTTGTTTTTGGTGGAGGTTTATTTAGTAGCGGAGATCTTGCTATTCTTCTTGAAAGCTGCACGGTCACCGGGAATGAACACAGCGACATCTGCAACGGGTGGCCTGATTTCTGGTATTTGGGTATTACCCAAACCTGTGTCTTAAAAGTCCACAACACCATCTCAAGCGTTTGCTGTGGAGAAATCACATCCTTAGGCTATAACTTAATCGAGAAAGCTTGCTCCGCTCCTTCTTATTTTTATTACTGCGACATCATCGGAGATACATCGAACGATATTATTGGCGTAAACCCTAAATTAGGCGCCCTGGTAGACAACGGCGGGCCCACTAAAACCCACGCGCTGCTCAAGCGCAGCCCTTGCCTCGACGCCGGGGACCCGGATGATTACGAAACCACCGACCAGCGCGGTGTGCTTCGTCCCAAGGACGGCGATGGCGACGGCACTCCCTTACCCGACATAGGCGCTTATGAAGAGTTTACCCCCCAAATAGACATCACTACTCCCTCTGCCGGAGCAAAGGTCAGTTGCACCGTGTTGTTAGAAGCGGAGGCCAATACCCGGTATGTGGATTTTAAAATCGACGGCGTCTTATTGCAGACAGTAGACGGCGCGCCTCACACCTGTAGTTGGGACACTTCGGCTCACGCTAACGGCAGCCATACTATCAAAGCCGTGTGTTATGATTCCCCCGGCGGTTTTACAGTCCAGGATCAGATCACGGTAGAGGTGGATAATTCGATTATCGCCCTAACTGTTCCCTCTGCGGGTGCAAATATCTGCGGCACCATCTTGTTAGAAGCGGAGGCCAACACCCGGTATGTGGATTTTTATATCGACGATACCTTACTGCAAACCGTGGACGGCGCGCCTCACACCTGTGAATGGGACACTTCGGTTCACGCCAACGGCAGCCATACCATCAAAGTGGTAGGTTCCGATACCCCCGGCGGTTGCACAGTACAGGACCAGATCACGGTAAAGGTGGATAACACGATCATCGCCCTAACTGTTTCCCCTTATGAAGAGAGCGCCTGGCTCATCGCCAAATATTACGGGCATGTGACATTCACCATCCCGCACATAGGCCAAACAGCGCCTACCGCCTACCAAATCGAACGAAAAGAAGCAGGCGGAACCACTTTCAACATCGTCAAAGAGGTGACCGGCGCGGAAATGGCAGACGCTTCATATACTTGTTATGATCCCCTACCCAACAATACGAATAGCTATACCTACCGGGTCACGGCAGTAGACAGCAGCGGTGTAAATGTCGGACGATCAGACGAACAAACCATATAGAATTTCTTTTGCTGCGTTCACAATCGGAAAAGCAAAATTTTTTATCGATAGAAAAAAAATTTCAATCCAATACTTTAAAAAAATAAGTAGGCGTTTCTTTTCTCATAACTTTATCGGGAAATATACGTATAGCATTTATTACAGAGTTAATTTTCATTTTTTTATTAAGTCTATCCTAACATAAAGTTTCAAGTTTCAAGTTTCAAGTTTCAGGTTTCAAGATAATCATAAAAACAGGAGGCAATATGAGCAGCGAAAAAAGTATGAACCGCAGGAATTTTTTAAAGAACTCGGCTTTAGGAGTTGTAGGAGCCGGGGTGATAAGCGGCGGGCAGACCGCTTTTGCCGGGCAAGAGGAAGAAAGCACGGCGCCGACGCCCAAAATAAAACAATACCGCACGCTGGGTAGAACCGGTTTTAAGGTCTCGGATATCAGCAGCGGCGGAGGCCGGGATGAAGCGGTTTTTAATGCGCTGCTGGATGCCGGGGTCAACTACATAGATACTGCCGAAGGCTATGGCCGGGGCAAATCGGAAATCGCCGCGGGAAAAGCGATCAAAAACCGCGACCGTAAGTCTTTATTTATCACCTCCAAACTGGTGATAAAGAAAGATGAAAGCAAAGAAGATATAGTAAAGCGGGCCAGGAAATCTTTAGAACGGCTGCAAACCGACTATCTCGACTGTTTGATGATACACAGCCCGACTAAAATCGAAACCGTAAAATTAGCAAGTTTCCACGAGGCGGTAAAACAATTGAAGAATGAAGGACGTTTAAAGTTTGCCGGTCTTTCCAACCATGGCGCCCAATGGCCGGGCGATGAAGACAACATGGAAAAGATCTGCCTAACAGCGGCGGCGGACGGGCGTTTCGACGTGATGCTTTTCGTCTACAATTTTATGAAAAAAGAAGCCGAAAGAGTTTTAAAAGTATGCCGGGAGAAGAATATCGGCGTTACGTTGATGAAGACCAACCCGGTGGGCGCTTATCACTATATGAAAGAGAGAATGGAAACCATGAAAAAAGAAGGCAAAAAGGCTCCCGAATTCTGGACAAAAGTCATGCCTGCTTTAGAAGTCAAAGCGCAGAAAGCCGAAGGTTATATCAAAAAGCACAACTTGAAGAACCCGGCTGAGATCAGGAACGCAGCCATCAAGTTTGTACTGCAGCATCCCGATGTGCATACCGTATGTTGTTCGGTGCGCAATTTCGATGATGTGGATACCTATCTCAAACTGTCGGGATGCGGCTTAACCCCTGCTGAAGAGAAGAAACTTTCCGCTTATGCGGAAGGGTGCGGTCAATTTTACTGCCGTCATGCCTGTGGTATTTGTGAATCTAAGTGTCCCCATAATGTGCCGGTAAATACCATCATGAGATACAATCACTATTTTGAAGCCCAGGGCCGGGAGAAGTATGCTTTAGAAAAGTATGCGGCGCTGCCCGCAGTCAAAGCCGACCGCTGCTTCCAGTGCGACGGTTTTTGTGAAACCGCTTGTCCTTACGGGGTGCCGATTCACGGTTTATTGGGCATGGCGCACCGGAGGTTGACTTTAGCATAATCGATGTTCAATGTTCAATGATAAAATCAAATGGCAGCCGCTTACTTCACGAGCAAATAAACCATATTTAATGCATTAAATCAAGCTTGACATGACACCGGGGAGGATTAGCCTAATGGCTGATCTTTACTTGATAATCCGCGATATTCTTCTGGTTTTCATCGATGCCGACTCCAACCAACTGCACCTGTTTGCCGGAGGCGAGATACCTTTCCCGGTAATTTATTTTTTCGATTTGGGCCAGGGCCGTAGCGGAAGTTCCCCTTTTAAACTCTATTATGTAGATATAATCGTCGGTTTCCAGCACTGCGTCGATACGTCCTTTGTTTGTATGAACTTCGACGTCGATATTGACGCCGATTATCGAAAGAATAAGGTAAATAATGGTGTGATAGTAGGCTTCCTTATTTTTGATAAAAATGTGCGAAGGAATCGAAGCAAACAAGGATTTGATTATGGTAAAGAATTGCTCCAGGTTGTTACTCTTAAGTGTTTCGACTAAATCTAAAATTTTACTTCCTACCTGTCCTGTTTCTTCTGTAGTAAAACTGGCCAGGAAGTGTTTTAAAAAGGACTCTTTCACCTCTTCGTTGGGGTAAGCGAGAATATATTTGGCGCGCATCCCCACGGGTATTATCTCCTTTATAGTGAGATAGCCGGTTTGAAATAAAAGCGAAATGATGCCCATGTTCTCGATGTCGTAGCTTTCGAAGATCGAAGCGTCGACTTCTTCTCTTTCCAGGCTGGCGATATCCAACCCCCGGTTCTTGATATGATTAATGAGAAAAGTGGGGGTGCCGGTGGAAAACCAATAGTTGTCGAAGCGGTACCGGGAAAAAAGAAAAAGAATAGATAGAGGATTGTAAATGAAATTATCGCCGTCCCAGGAATAGCCGTTGTACCAGCGCCTGATATGTTCCAGCAGGTCTTTTTTCTTTAGACCGGTTTTTTTGCTCAGGGCTGCTATGTGGTCCGGGAAATAGTGCAGCAGTTCTTTTTGGGTGATACCCAGCAGCGTGGAGAAATTATCGTCCGTGGTTATATCGTATAAATGATTCAAACCGGAAAAAATCGATACCCTGGAGAACTTCGATACGCCTGTAATAAAGACGAAACGGAGGAATTTATCGGAACTTTTCAACAGTGAGTAGAAGTTTTTGAGAACCTCGCGGTTGGCTTTGGCTTTGTCGATGTATTCGGTTTCGAAAAAGTCGATAATGGGTTTATCGTATTCGTCGATAAGGATGACCACTTTTTTTTCGTATTTTTTCGCCGCGGATTCGATCAGGCTGCCGAAGGCGCTTTTGTAGTCGTCATCTTCGGGAATTTCGACTTGAAGGTTTTTGGCGATTTTGCGGACTGTTTTGTAAAGTGAATGCTCGAAAGCGTCTACCGATTTGTATCCTATTTCCAGGAAGTCGATATGGATCACCGGGTGTTTTTCCCATTCGATCTTATCGTAAATCCACAGGTTTTTAAAAAGTTCGCGGTTACCGTTGAATAGTTCGTATAAGGTGGATATGAGCAGCGATTTGCCGAAACGCCGGGGCCGGGAAAGGAAGTAGTATTGTTCGCTGCGGTTCAGCAGGTTATAGATTTGTTTTGTTTTATCCACATAGAGGTAGCTGCCTTCGACCAGTTTGGAAAAAGTCTGGATGCCGATGGGCAAAAGTTTTTTATTATCGTTCATGGGTTAATTATAGTGGAAAAAGGTGTTTTTCGCAACTTTTGTGAGGGTGCGGCGCACCCACCCTCTTAGCCCCATTTGGGGAAATGTTAACATGCAATACCTGACCCCCAGGTTCCGCTTAACCGGCTTCCTGCGTTATCCTGACAATGCCTTTTGTGCCGTTTACTTCGACGCGCTGTCCTTTTTGCAATATCGCTGTGGCATCGGATACGCCGAAAACCGCCGGTATACCGAGCTCACGGGCCACTACTGCGGCATGACACATCAAACCGCCCACTTCCATGACGATCCCGGCAGCACGGGGAAATAAAGGCGTCCAGCCGGGATCAGCATACTCCATCACCAACACATCCCCCTGCTGAACCAATTTGGGATCAGGCTCAGTCAGTACGCAAATAGGCCCTTCCGCCGTGCCGCCGGAAATGGCGGAGCCGCGCAGCAAACCTTCTTCCAGCGGGGTTGAAAAATCCAGCGCTTCGATCACCGGTACGCCGTCGGAACGAAAAAAACCGGGCGGGGTTTCTTTTTTATAACGACTGAACATCTGTTTGCGCTCTCGCAATTTATCGGGAATATGAGCTGCATCTTTGCCTTCTATCAACTCGTTAAGTTCGGCGATTTCTAAGAAAAAAACGTCCCCAGCTTCCGGTAGCAGGCCTTTTTTTGCCAGCCTAACGCCCAATTCTAAAGCAGCATGACGAATACGCTGGAATACGATTACAGCATAGTGTTTGGGCGCTTCACGCAGGGGCATAAAACGTGCCGCGGCGCGGGCTAAACGCCGCATAATAGGCCGTTTCCACCGGGGCGAGGCGGCAATGGCTTCTTGCAGCGCCTGTTCCCTGCGGGCGGATAGACGCGCCATGCGTTCGCTTAGTTTTTCCCGCTGGGGCAGCTTTAAACCGGAACGGATGATCTCTATAATCATAGTAGGATCATCAGACCAGCGCGTGGAACCTAAGTCGAATTCCATGGGGCCGCGGTGCCCGTTTTCTTCGAGAAAAGTATTAAAATCATCGAGCCAGCCGGGGCCGTGCTGCTCTTTTTGCAGGCGCTGCAAAAGTTCTCCCGTGGGCAGCGGTTCTAAGAAGAGGTCTTTAAAGGGTTCAGCCGCTTCGGTGAGGGCGTCTATAGTTAGAGAAATCTTCGTGGTGGGGTTGGCGGGGATGCCGGTACATAACAAATCTAAAGCCTGGGGGTGTTTTTTGAAGGCTTTTTTGGCCATTTCGTAGATCACCATGGCTACTAATTCCATTTGCAGACCGTAAAGTATCCGCTTGCATTCGGGGCTTGCCCAGAGGTCGAATTCTTCGCGTAATTCCGCGTCGCTGAGCAGGTGGAGAGGGGTGCGCCGGGCAATGGCCCAACAATCGTCCGCTAAAATCTTCATGGACTTCTCGGGGTCCAGGTGGCGCAGCATTTTAAAGAAACTGATGATACCGGCTTTTAATATAGAGAAAAAAATAAAAAATGAAGAACCGGGCAGTTTGCGCCCCCGCAGCACACCTATTTTTTTCAGATATTTGAGGGTGTCCCCGGCCCTGGAATCCACAGTAGAAATCAACTGTTGGGATAACGCGCCGATAACAGGGGCGGACAACATGCCGTTCAAATTAAAATAGATGCGGCCATGCACCACGTCTAAAGGATAAAGAAAAGGGAGCAGCCGCGATTTTTGGGACACACCGGCCAGGTGGCCGACCACCACCGGCTGCAATTTGTCCCGCCAAAAAGACCAGGTGAAAGGAAAAAGTGGCTGCGGCATGGTTTCGCGCACGTTCCAGTTGGACCAGACCGTAATAGGGCCGTCGTCTACCGCGTCGTTTGAACGCTGGATAATATAATCCGGCGGCTCAGCGGCAGCGGTAACCGGTCTGGCTTGCAGCCACCATACCCGGTCATCGTGGTCCATGGCCCATTCGATATCTAACGGGAAACCGAATTTTTCTTCCAGTTCTTTGGCCCCGGCTGCGATAGCTTCAATCGTTTCAAGAGAAATAAAATTTAAATTATTTTTTTCTTGCCTCCGGGGGTGCGGCGCACCCACCCTTTTAGCCCCATTTGGGGAAATGTTAACATGCAAGACCTGACCCCCAGGTTCGGGGATTTCCCATGCGCCCGTACCTGACCGGTACACCCGGAACCGGCGCGGTTCCACCTGCCCCGAAACCAACTTGTCACCCAGCCCCGGTACGGCTTCGATCACTACAGCCCGGTCCCTGCCGGTAGGGTCGATGGTAAAACAAACCCCGGCCGCTTTTGCTTCCACCTGCTGCTGCACCACTAAACCTACCGGGATGGCCGATTCCGACCCGGCGTATTTTTCGACTCTTTCGCTGCTGCCGGAAGCGATACATAAGTCGGCGGCGGCAAGAGCTTCTTTTTCGCTGCCGATATGGAGAACCGTCTCGAACATTCCGGCAAAAGATTTTTCCGCCGAGTCTTCGCCTAAAGCGGAAGAACGAATCGCTATTAGCCCCTGGGCCAGCAGCGCCCTTACTTTTTCTTTAAAAATGTTTCGAGTTTCTACCGGCCAGCGGTCAACCGGAAGCGTCCCCGCCGAAACCGCAAAACCCCGCGGTACAAGAGCCTTTGATTTTAAATTAACAAAAGTTTTTTGGGGGGTCAAGGGGGGCAATTTTTCAAAAACGCCCCCCTTGCCGCCGGAGGCGAATTGTTTGTTTTCGGACGAATGATCGCCTGCTTTGATCAACCGGGCCAATCCTTCGGCCTTTCCTCCGAATGAGGAGTTTTTTTTGGGGTCCAGTTTGTCTAAGTCGATAATTTCCAATATAACCTGCCCGTTTTCATTCTTGTCTTTCACTGAACTTAAATTTTAATGTTTCCGATTTCCCAATTCTCCGGGAGTTTTCCTGTTAATAAGTGTGAAGTTCTTCCATCTCTTAATTCCTGGAGCACCTCGACACTGTCTTTTTTTATTACCGGGCTTGCACGGTGTTTTTTTATTTTTTCCAGTAAATCCGGGACTTCTCCCAGCTTGTTTCTTAGTTTTAGGGCGTTTACCGTTTTCATTTTTACTCGTCCTTGAAAAAATTTCGTCGCTTAATTATAATATGTCACATTACTTTAGATGTCAAGTGTATAGGTGTATATACACGTTGTGGTCTGTCCCCTATTTTATTACAAAAAAATTTTATTTTGCGGCTGCCGTTTTTCGACTCCCAGATCCTCAAGAAGATGCGGACGCCACCCGCTTTATTTCATAATCGGCGATGTTTTTTTCTTTAATATTAAAACCCACCCCGATCAAATGAATCGCCTTCCCCGACGAAAAATATCTTTCGTAATATTTCATTTTTTCAATCTGGGAAAGTGCATCCCCTGATGTCCCGAGTTTAAATTCCAGTAAGTATATATCGGTACTTGTTTCTACAACTGCGTCGATCCTGCCTTTGTTGGTATGCACCTCGGCCTGGACGATCATACCGAGCAGTTCCAGGATGAGATAGATCACAGTGTGATAATAGGCTTCCCGCTCTTTAATAAATATGTGAGAAGGAATAGCGGCAAATATCGACTTTATGATTGTAAAGAATTTTTCTATGTTGTGTTCCCGGATGCAATCGCCGAGATCTAAAATCTTACTGCCTATGGTTCCCGGTTCATCGGAGGAATAGCTGGCCAGGAAATGCTTTAGAAAGGATTCTTTCACCTCTTCGTTGGGATAAGAGAGAATATATTTTGCTCGAATCCCCACGGGTTTAATCTCTTTTATGGTTAGATAGCCGGTTTGAAACAGCATGGAAAGAATCCCGAGGTTTTCGATGTCATAACTCTCGAATATGGATTCATCCACTTCAACTCTTTCTAAGCTGGAAATATCTTTCTCGCGGTTCTTGATATGGTTGACCAGGAAAGTAGGCGTACCGGTTGAGAACCAAAAATTACCGAAGCGGTTTTTAGAGAAGAGATTAAGCAGCGATAGGGGATTATATAAAAAATTGCTGCCGTCCCAGGAGTAACCGTTGTACCATTTCTCCATTTGTTTTAGGAGTTCTTCTTTATCTATACTCATTTTCCGGCTTAAGTCGTCGATTCTATCGTTAAAATAAATTAACAATTCGTCCCGGGTACACCCTAAAAGCGTGGAAAAACGGTCATCGATGGTTATATCGTTCAGGTTATTCAACCCGGAAAAAACCGACACCCTGGAGAATTTTGATACCCCGGTTAAGAAAACAAAGTGGACGTATTTATCGGAACTTTTCAGCACCGAGTAGAAGTTTTTCAGCACTTTGCGGTTGGCAAAGGCGGTTTCTTTTTCCTGTATAAAGTCGATGATGGGTTTGTCGTATTCGTCGATCAGGATCACGACTTTGCCGGAGGAAGATAATTTTTTAATAAGTTCGCTGAATTTGGTTTTGTAACTGATCGTGGTTAATTGGATGTTTTTTTCATCCGCGATTCTTTGTAGGGTCTCTTCGATAGATTTTTTTAATAATGAATCGGTCTCATATTCCAGGTCGGTAAAGTCGATGTGGACTACCGGGTGTTTTTTCCAATCGATTTTGTCGTATATCCACAGGTCTTTGAAAAGATCGCGATTCCCGGAAAAGAGTTCATAGAGGGTAGAAATCAGCAGGGATTTACCGAATCGCCGCGGGCGGGAGATAAAAAAATATTTTCCGCCTTTGCTGATAAGGTTATAGATGTCTTTGGTTTTATCTATATAGAGATAGTTTTGTTCGATTATATCGCTGAAAGTTTGAATCCCGATAGGTAATTTTTTTATTTCCATGGGTTTATTATAGTACTAAACCGGTTTTTTATCAACATCCTCTTCCCGGTTCCCTTACTCAATGGCTCTTATTCTGGTATAATAACGCCATGTACAGGTTAAAAGCGAATTATAAAATTACCCCGGAACAAGACCGGGCGGTCAACCAAATAGTAGAAAATTATCAAAACAATAAAAAAAGACAGGTGCTTTTAGGCGTTACCGGTTCGGGCAAAACCTTTGCCATGGCGAATATTATTGATAGATTGGACGTTTCCTGTTTGATCCTATCTCCCAATAAAACCCTGGCTGCCCAACTGTACCAGGAATTCAAAGATTTTTTCCCGGGAAGCAAAGTGGGTTATTTTATCAGCTATTACGACTACTATCAGCCGGAAGCCTATGTGCCGCAGAGACACCTCTATATTTCTAAAGAAGTTTCTATAAATTCCGAAATCGAAAGATTACGAATCGAAGCCACCAGGGGGTTATTGGAAGCGGAAAGGGCGATTATCGTCGCTTCGGTTTCTTCTATATATTCTATCGGCTCGCCGGATGATTTCTTCCAGCAGAAGATGACCTGTTCGCTGCTCTCGGAAATGGACTGGGCGACTTTGTTAAAAGAGTTTATCTCTTTGGGATATACCCGTACGGAAGGTTTGATGGAGAGCGGCAAGTTTCGTGTCAGGGGGGATATTGTCGAAATATTTCCCACCAGTGAAGAGAACCCCATCCGCTTTGTTTTGGACGAAGAAGAGATAGCAGCTATCGAGATTTTCGATCCTGTTACCGCGGTGCCTTTGCAAAGTCTCGATACCGTAAATATTTATCCCGTCAGTTATTTCCATCTGAAAAAAGAGCGGGTGCAGGGTATTTTGCCGGTGATTGAAGCGGAGTTAAAGCAGCGCATCGCTTATTTTCGCGGCCAGGGCGAAGAAGAGTATGCCGAAAGGATCAAGGAGCGCACTCTTTTCGACTTAGAAATGTTAGGGCAGTATGGGTATTGTGCCGGTATCGAGAACTACTCTTTTTATTTGACTAAGCGGAGAAAAGGCGACCCGCCTTACACGCTGCTGGATTTTTTCAAAGGTGATTTCTTGACTATTATGGACGAATCTCATATTGCCGTACCGCAGTTAGTGGGCATGTACCGGGGTGACAGGTCGCGGAAAACCACCTTAGTGAATTTCGGTTTCCGGCTGCCCTCGGCTTTGGAGAACCGGCCCTTAAATTTTGCCGAAATCAACCGGAAATTAAAAAAGGTGCTTTATGTGTCGGCCACACCTAACGACTACGAAATAAAAGATGCGCAGGAAAATGTGACTTCACTTTTGGTCAGGCCCACGGGTTTGTTGGACCCGGAGATCGAATTGAGGAAAACCGCAGCGCCGGTAGAGGACATGGTGCGGGAGATCGAGAAAGAGCTCCGGGACAACCGCGGGCGGGTATTGATTACCACCCTGACCAAAAAGATGGCGGAAAAGTTGACTGCTTATATTGCAGAGAAGGGGATTGCCTGCACCTATATGCATTCCGAAATCAAGACCTTAGACCGGGTAAAGATCATCAAAAAACTGCGGGTAGGGGAGGTCAAGGTGCTGGTAGGAATCAACCTGCTGCGGGAAGGTCTCGATTTGCCCGAAGTTTCGCTGGTAGTGATATTAGACGCCGACAGGGAAGGTTTTTTGCGTTCCGAAACGTCGTTAATCCAGACCTTTGGCCGGGCTTCGCGGAATCTAAAAGGGCGGGTGATTTTGTATTTGCAGAAGGAGACCGAATCTATCGCTAAAGCTGTAGGCGAAACCAACCGCAGGCGGGAGTACCAGGAGCGGTATAACCAGGAGCATAACATCACGCCCGCCTCGATAGATAAACAGGTAAAAGATTTTTATGATGACGACTATTGGATCAAGAAGAGCGAAGAGGTGATTACCGCTAATTTTAAGAGCCGGGAGAGTGTCGAGAAAGAGATCGAAAAATTGACCGCAAAGATGAAAGAGAAGGCGGAGAGTTTGGAGTTCAAAGCGGCGGCGGCGCTTCGGGAAAAGATAAAGTCGTTAAAGAACCTGATGTTAGAACTCTATTGAGAGAAAAATTATGAGTTTTGAATGATGAGTGATGAGGGGAGCTCTCGTATTACTACGAACTCATTTAACCACGAATCGGTACAAATACACACAGAGCGGATGGTGTCCGCAGCCAAACACACCCCGGCGGCTGACGCCGCCGCCTCCCGGCAAGTCTCAAGAGGGGATTTTGGGTCGGTCAATCAATAATCGTTTAGGAATCTCCGAAACGATTTCTTCACGAGAAAAAATCCTCGCAAAATCCCCGATGAGTGGTACGAAGCTTCTCACTTTTTTTAAAAAATTAGTCTGTCCTTTTCTCTTTGGTTTGCTGTTTCGGCACACTACCGGTTTGCTTGACAGGCAATAGTTTGGGGATAAATTCTCACCCCTCCCAAAAAACCAAACTTATTTTTAATTGAAGAGTAATATTTTACTCAACGTAATCTCTCATTACGATTACATCTATCTCTTCTTTTACTTGTTTTAATCTTACGTCATTTGTTAAGAATGCATCTGCGCCCGCATAAACTGCGGATGCAACCTGGAGGGCATCCATTGTTCGTAATGAATTGTATTTTCCTCTAAGGCGTCCGGCGTGTTCAGCGATACTTGATGATATTTCCAATAAATTGATATTTTTTCCTTTTTTTAAAAAAGATACAAATTTTTTTGCCGGTTCTTCATTGTTTAACGAAACCGGGACCGGCAATACTTCTGTAACTGTTATAACAGAGGTGAAGATTGGCCGTTTCTCAGCTTGAAAGAATGAGATCACCTCTTTGGTTAGTGGGCCGAACGTTTCATGGGCTTCGATATAATATATTATCGGTGCTGTATCTACAAATAAAGAATCTAAATTTGATAAAACTTCGATTATATTCAATCTCAGCACCTATCTTCTCTAATTTTATCCACGTATGCCTGGGCGTCGATATTCCAAAGGCCCTTCCCGATTCCATACATTTGTTCCCAGTTAAGCGGACCTGGAAGTGAGGTTTCTTCTATTCTCAACTGGTGAACTAATTTTTCCACAAGTTCCATTTTTTCTAAGCGGGATAACTTCCTGGTTTTTGACCAGATATTTTCTACACTGGTTTGCATGCTTGACCTCCTTGAGGAGAGTTTATTTTCGGTTTCATAATACTCATACATTAATTATATAATCAAAATGAAATTCCTGCAACCTAAAAATAAGAGAGGTTGAAAAAAAATTCTGAGAACAATCGTTTGGCGCTATTTGAAATTTCCGGTTTTTTTTAATTTCTGGTATAATAGGGGATGCAGCAGAGAGCAGAGTGGTCAGTGAAAATTTTGTTTTTTCAAAGAGCTAACACACCCCGGCGGCTGACGCCGCCACCTCCCGGCAAGTCTCAGAGAGGGGAATGTGCCGGTAGACCTCTAAGAGAGCTATTTAAAAAAAGCTCTTAGTAATAGTAGAGTGGTTAGTCGTAACCGGAGGGTAACATGACAAATGATTTAGAAGTTATCAAAGAATAAGAAAAAGAGACCGGGATAAAATTCCAACAGGTTCCCCTTTACACGCAAAATATGGTACAATAGGGCTTTAACGAATATAGGAATATAGAATTGAAAACCGCTGCTAAAAATAAAAAAATCAAAACAGAACCGCGAAAAGAAGTGGTCATTATTGCCGGGGCCAACGGCTCAGGAAAAACAACCTTTGCCAGATCCTACAGCACCAAATATCCCCTGGAATTTATTAACGCCGATGAAGCAGCCAGGAAAATTAATCCGGGGGATATGTACAGCGCCCGGCTGGAAGCAGGCAGATACTTTTTTAAAAAATTCGAGGAACTCTTACAGGGCAATGAAAGTTTCTTGGTGGAATCCACCCTGGCCGGACAATACCTGGTTAAACTGATTCGAAGACTAAAAGAAAACGGCTTCTTTGTCAAAATCCTCTATCTTTTCTTAGAAAATCCCGATATCTGCATCGAACGTATCAAAGAACGAGTGCTCAAAGGGGGACACAACGTGCCTGAAAAAGACGTCATCCGCAGGTTCTACCGCAGCAAAAAGAATTTCTGGAATAAATATAAAAACCTGGCGGATGTGTGGTTCCTGGTTTACAATTCAGAGCATTTGTTTACCCAGGTGGCCTTGGGTTCCCAGGATGATTATGTGATCGACCACCGTTCCCTTTTCAACAAATTTATGCAGGATATAGAGGAGTAGGGGGCCGCCGTCCTGATTTTTTTGATTTTGGATTTTGCAAACTGTTAAAAATATGGTATAATATAATCCCATTTTTTTACGGACAAAGATCGGACAAAGATCATGCACTTGTACTTTGATAAAAAAGAAAAATTTGTTAGCGCGTTGAGGAGGTAACACTTTGGAGATAGAGAAATTCGAGGATAATGAAATATACCGGGCGGGCTTTGAAATCCAGGAAATCGGCAATAAAGGCATCGAATTCGTCAGGAACGAAAACAAAAGACACGGTATCCCCATCGTTTTCTCGAGAGGCGGAAAAATCTATTACGAACTGCCCGACGGCAAAATAACCACCAAAAGCCCATTTTAGGGTGCGGCTGATTGTATCCCGGCATATAAGTCCTATGCCCTATTCCGTCCTATAGCTCCCCATAGTTCGTCGAGGCTCGTTTACTGGGGCTGTATTATATATGGACGAAAACTCCCACGGATAAACGGGTTTTGTTGTAGTCGGCATAATTCAAAAAACGAATATCTCCCCTGATAGACACAAAATCAATCAAAAAGAAATGAACCCCGCCGCCTACAAAAAGAAAAGTCTCATACTCGCCGGTATGAAAAGTGATGTTCTCAAATTCAGCGCCTACACCGATTAAAGCATAAGGGGCAAATTTGCCGAGCTTCTTACGCAGCTTTAGCCCACCTGTCACTGCTTCATACTTCCTTTTGCCGAGATTATAATACTCTACTTCAAACTTGAGCATTGGTATAATAAATCCCCAACTGCCGGAAGCTCCGTAAATGGATTCCGTACGATTGTTGATGGTGCCTACGCCTACGATAAGCCCTAAATCCATTGGAAAAGCAGCATAAGTAAGAACAAATAATAGAAAAAGAAGAAGAAAGATTTTTTTTATCATTTTACTCGCACTCCCTGGAATAGAGGCCGGCCATAATAATCGATCTCTATACCGCGAATTTTTTTCTTGATGTATATGGAATACCTCTCCTGGTAAAGAGGTAGTACAAAACCATCGTTGATGATCTCTTCGACAATTTTTGAAACCTGGTTTAACAGCAATTCCTCGTTCTTTAAATATTTTACTTCATCTAATTCGTTTATCAATTTTAAATATTTCTCGCTAAACCGCGAAAAACTCATCTCCCTGACGATTCTTTTTATCTTGCCGTCTAAGGACATCCGTTTGTTAAAGATTTTTCCCAAAAGAAGATATTTTATGGAGGTGTTATTCATAAAATTAGCCAACTGGTTATCGCCTAAGTATATGGTTTCGATGGGCACTCTCTGCCGTTTCAAAAATTCCTGGAATAGCTGTTCCATGCCCCTCATGGAGTTGGGTATATACAACTTAATCTTCATATACCTGAGGATGGAGCGGGTCCTGGATGTGGAAAATTTCTTTATGTCTAAAGAAATAGGCGATTCTTCATTGGACGTCATGGCATTAAGCTCACTGAGGTCGCTGTTCTGCTTGAAATAGTTTTTCAGCAGCGAATATAATGCTATACGGGTATTCTGCCCCAATTTCTCCCCGGGGAAAAGGATATAAATGTTCTGGTAAACCCCGGCATTATACTCTTTGAATCCTAATGAATGCAAATTGGCGCTGCCGGGTTTGGATAAAAAGATGTCGAGATCAGGAGAATCATTGAATTGGACTTTTACCGCGTCGATATAAGTCCTGCCCCCGGGATAGAATTTATTGGGCCGGAGGAAAAGATATTCACCGCCCACTTTTTCCGCCGGGTAGAAGATTCCCGAATATACCCCGTTGGTATGAGGCAGCAGGGCCAATTCCGGCGCTGTCAACATTCCCGTGATGCCGGGGTTGTCATAAAGGAGTTCGATGTGTACGCGGTTGTTATCTACCCGGTTTATACTCTTGATGATGCTTCTTATTTTACGGGCGGAAGCAAGGTTCTTATCTAAGAACAACCGGATTGAATTCTTTACATCCCTGGAGGTAACGGCTTGTCCGTCGGAATAACTGATATTGTCTTTCAGGGTCAGGATAAGGGTTTTGCTTTGTTTGTCATACTTAAAATTAGCGAAAATATTCGATTCGATACTGCCGTTTTCATCTAAGTAGAAGAGGTTTTCATAGAGCAGGGAATAAAAGACCATGTTCGAGTAACCGGAGGGCGAAAAAGAATAGGAGTCGGGTTCGTTTAAGCGGATACTAACTTCTCCTCCATACCCGGTCTTAATGGCGCCTGATAAAATCAGGCTGCATACACATAAACACAGTAAGAAAATACCCGGGCCTTTTATGTAAGCGGCGGCGATTTTCCAATTTTGTTTATTAATCGTCATTCTTGCTCCAGAACTGCAGCCGGTATTCGCTGTCTCGCAACTGCCGGCTGTCTTTTATGCGCACATATACCCAGAATCCGCGGCGGGATTTCCAGGCGCCGGCGGATATAAAAATAATTTCTCCTTTGATCTTTTTTTCATAAACAAATTCCCGGCTGCCGCCCTGGATTTTATAAAGGCACAGTTTGTCGTTTTTGGTGGAGTAGGCGCTTATGGCCAACCATTTGCCGTCGAGAGCACAGATGGCGCCTCCTCTCCTGTCATCGTCTATGGGCCATTCCACTAAATCCGCGGCAAAATACCGGCAGTTGTATTTTTTGTCGATCACATGCAGGGATTCGAGATTATCCCCGTTGACCGCAAATGCGGCGTCGTAAAAAGCCTGGGTCTTGTTTTTTTCCCGGAAATGGGGCATGTTTTTTTCATATAATTCTTCTTTCCTGATTTTACCGCCGCGGAAGGGGGCCAGTAAGATTTTGTCTTTAAAAAAGTTTTTTCCTGGATGGTAAGCAGCTCCGGCCAGGTAATAACTCATGTTTATTTTAATGAATTGAAAAGGTACGAAATTGAGGCTGCCCTCTTCACGCCATCGGTTATCCCGGAAAGTGAATACTTTCGATTTAGGAGAAAAATTATTGCCGACAGTTAAATAGAGGGTGCTGTCCCGGTAAAAGTAGGCGAGTTTTCCTTCGGCTTCTTTTGCGGGATAATAGGGCCTGCCCCAATTAAGCTTAAAAGAGAAAGATTTCTTAAAATTACTTCCTGCTGTGTTATATATTTCGATTTTGCCGGGATAATAAAAATAGTACCTGACTTCCCCATTTAAAGCTTTGATGCTTTTAAAATCCAGTAAATTTTTTTCTGCTTCGATGCCTGTTATTTTAGTAAAGCCACCTGTTTTAAAGCCGTAATTCACGGTATTAATGATATCTTTTTCCCCGGCGGGCAAAAATTCCTCATAATATTTCAAAAAAACGATCTTATCTAAGGATTTTGAAAAGATCACGGTACCGGCGCCTAATTTCTCCCGGTTTTTAATCAATTTCACATAGATCAGGTAATTTAGTTTCCCGGTTCTATTCAGGTTGAATACTCCCCTGTTCTTAGAGAAATTAATCATCAGGTCGAAAAAATTAAAGCTCTCTTTTTTTGAGGTTTCCAATTTGGCTGCTATTAGTTGATAGTACTTCTGGGCGGTAATATCCGGCAGCCCGGAAAAATTTTCGAATTTCACGATGGCAGTTCTGACATCGTATTTATCTTTGAAAAAATCCAGGATAGCTTGAGAACTCCTAACTGCTAAGTTTTCCAGCCCTTCAGCGGATAAATTTACAGGGGAAATGGATAGGGTAAAAATAAATAGAAGTAAAAAAATTAAACTGGGTTTTATCTTCATCTTTCCCGGTCTTATCAGGTTTTCTTTATCACGATTTGCAGGTTGAGATCGATTTTATATTCGCCTTTACCGGCGGGGATTTCGATCACCTGGGGGGGGATTTTGATAGTTTTCACACCGGCTTCCACTGCCAGGGCATCTGCCGCCGCTAATTCGAAGGCTTTTTCCAGTCTTACCGGTTGGGAGGGTTCTTCTTCCGCTGCCGTGTCGTCTATAAGTTCCTCTTTTAGTGCTACCGGTTCTTCTTCATCTAAACCGGGTTCTTCGCCCTTTAATTCTCCTAAGTCGAATATATCTTCTTCCTCTTCGGCACTGCCGAAGGGGTCGTCCGCGGATTCTTTAATAGGCGAGGAGAGTTCCATTATATCTTTGTCCGCATCTTTTTTTGCGGCTGCCGGCGGTTGTGTTTTTGCCTGGGCCTGGGCTACCACTTCGTCCCTGGAGAACATTACGGTTTTATCTTTCTGAAAGATGGAGAGTCTATTTTTAATATAAATGATGACCAGCCGCATGATCTCATGGAGGCTTTCGATAATATTTTCTCCATTGGTGGCTACGGTGTTAAAATAGGGCCTATCTTCGGGGTTTAGATCATAGTTCAGGTCTTTTTCCGGCAGGATTTCCCGTAAATCTTTTTTGTTATATAAGAGGATTATAGGGATATCCGAATAGGAAATATTGTTCAACTCTAAATTCACTTTCAGGTTTTCAAAACTTTCTTTGTTTTGTTCCCGCATAACCACCTGGGAGTCCGCTACAAAAGCCACGCCGTCGGCTCCCTGGAGCACTAATTTCCTGGTGGTATCATACGCTACCTGGCCCGGTACGGTATACAATTGCATTTTTATGGAGTAATCTCCTAATTTACCTATTTCTATAGGGAGGAAGTCGAAGAAAAGAGTCCTGTCCCCATCGGTATCGAGGGTAATGAGTTTCCCTTTTTTTTCGAACTTTTTGCTGGTATAAATGAACTTTAAGCAGGTGGTTTTCCCGCTTAAAGCTGGGCCGTAGTAAACGATCTTTACTGTAATTTCTTTGCTATTATAATTTACAAATGCCATCGGATTAAGTTATAAGCGTTTCTCAAGACTATGCTGGAGAAACGCCCCCTCCTTATTTTGGGGGTAAAATTTGTCTCGCTTATGTTTTTTAATACTGCCATGCACTACCTTAAAAAGGATCGCTGCTTTCATCATGGTGTATATCGTCGATCTGGACTTCCGGGGGGGCCTGGGGTTGGGCTTGGGGTCCGGGTCCGTTCTGCTGGAAATATTGATCGTTCGGTCGCTGCGCTTCTTGATCTGGACCGGTACCGTAAGAAGAGCCGCCTCTATCGCCCGCTTTTTCTAAGGGAATCAGGCTGTCTGCCTGGATTTCGGTGGTTCTTCTCTGCTGGCCGTCCTTATCCTGCCATTTGTTGGTTTTCAGTCGCCCTTCGATCAGCACCATGGTTCCTTTTCTCAAATTCTTTTCCGCTTTTTTGGCATTCCATTCCCAGGCCACGATCCTGTGCCATTCGGTTGTTTCCTGCCATTGTTGGTTTTTATCCCTATAAACTTCAGTGGTAGCGATACTGAATTTGGCCACGTCTTTGTTGAGACTGGGAATGTGGGTAATCTCAGGGTCTTGACCGACTCTACCTACTAAAATTACACGATTTAAACTTCTTGAATGACTCATGAGTTAATCCATTACTTCTTTTATTTTTTGTTGAGCTAAGGAAGCTTCTTCAGATAGGGGAAACTTCGACGTCAATTCCTTTAACACATCTATGCCTTCGGTTTGCCTGCCCATTTCGATTAAGGCATAGCCTTTTTTCAGGAGGGCATCGGGGATTTTGTCGCCGTCGCTGTAGTTATTAATCAACCGGGTAAAAGTGTTAACTGCTTCCCGGTACATTTTTTGGGCGTAGTAACATTCGCCGATCCAGTAGAGAGAATTGTCGGCAAGTGTGTTCTCCGGGTACGCTCTTAAGAACTGCTTGAACCCGGCTACGGCATATTGATAATTCTTTTTAATATAGTCGGAGTAAGCGGTATAGTAGATGGTGTCGGGGGCCTGCACCGTCGTGGTGGATTCCGCGCCGGTCTCAGCGCCTGCCGGCATACTCCCCGCGGGCATGGAAACCAATTTGTCGTTTATTTTGCCGATGCTGTTTTTAAGTTCGTTAATCTCTTCTTTTATGAATTGCAGGCTCAAAAGGAGGCTTTCTCTACCCTGGTTTATATCGGCTTGATTTTTAGCCATGGCGCCGATTCTATCTTCGATTATAACGATCTTTTTTTTCATTATGGAGAATTCGTTCGCTATCTCGGTGACGGTGCTGTCCATTTTTTCTATTTTTGTCGCTAACTTCTGCAGTTCATCTAATATGAGTTTGGTATCCTTTTTTATGGAATAGAGGGGAAGCGCGGCCAGCAAACTCAAAATTACCGGTAAAATGACAACTCTTTTCATTCTTTATCTACTTACTCCTTTTTTTACTAATACTTCCTGGTCAACCTTGCCGGGGGTGTACTTCCCATGCCTCTCATAGGGTGGGACGCCGCCCCCCAGCCGTCCGTTTTACTTTCTAATAATGATGAATTCGGCTCGTCTGTTTTGGTAATGGCCTTCTTCGCTGCGAGCACCCGGGACTGCCGGTTTGCTTTTACCGTAGGAAACCACCTGCATCCTGAGCCCGGAAACGCCTAAAGTCTCGAGGAAATCACGGGCGGTTTTGGCCCTTTTTTCACCTAATGCCATATTGTATTCGATGGTTCCTCTTTCGTCGCAGTGGCCTTGGAGGGTTATCACCACGCTGGGATGTTTCAACAGCCAGTCGGCATTGCGGTGCAGTATGGGTTTCATTTCTTCTTTGATGTGGTATTTGTCAAAAGCGAAATGGATTTTTATCAGGAGGCCTTCCGCATTGATCTCTTCAAGGGTTTTTTTTTCGAACAGTTCTTCTTCCGTTAGTTCGGGTCTTTCGACTTTCGGGGTCACTTCATCTACTCTTTCGATTGCCACCGGTTCTGTAGTCGGTCCGGTTTTTACTTGTTTCTTCTTGCAACTGCCGAAGAAAAACACCAAAGACATGCAAATTAGCAGTACGATAAAAATTCTCTTCATCGGTTTCTCCTTTTTTTTATTAGCGCTTACAGCGCGGTTTTAAACAGTATATTTACCTATTCATTTAATCCGCCGCCGCTGGCTTTTTTCCCGGATTTAACCGGCAAAAGCCATTACCCGGCGGTAATAAACAGCACATTTAACCTGATTTTTTAAGCCACCGCCGGTGGCTTCTTTTTCGATTTTTATCTCAAAAAATATATCAGGATTAAATATAATACACAAAACATTTTTTGTCAAACTCATGAGCCATTTTTCTCATTTTTTCTGCCATTTGGGCATCTTGTTTTCGCCCCTGGAAGTCAATCGTTCCAGGTTGGCGCCGTCATAGTCGATAGAATATAGTTGGTAGCGGCCGCTGCGGTTGGAAGAGAAAATCAGGTGCCTGCCGTCGGGCGACCAGGTGGGATTTTCATTACGCCCGGCATTTTCCGTCAATTTGGCGATGGTATTATTTTTTAAATTGTAAACATAGACGTCGAACCTGGCTTCGATACGCGATACATAAACGAGTCTGGTGCCGTCGGACGACCAGGCCGGGTTGTCGTGATAGGTGCCTTCATAGGTAATCCTCCTGACGTTGGTCCCTTCCGCGTCCATTATATAAATTTGCGGGGTGCCGCTGCGCTGGGAGGTAAAGGCGATTTCATTGCCGTTGGGACTCCAGCTTGGAGAGGTGTCGATGATCCTGTTAAAGGTTACTCTTTTCTCTTTGCCTGTTTTCATGTTCCGTATATAAATTTCGGCGTTGCCGTCTTTTTTGGAGGAGGTGTAGACGATCTTATCGGCTTCCGGCGACCAATCGGCGCTGTAGTTCACGCCGCCGGAAGAGATTAGTTCTGTTTTGCCGGTATATAGATGGAATATGTAGAGTTCCGGGGTGCCGCGGCGGTAAGATGTGTAGAGGATTTTCTCTTTATCGTAACTCCAGGAGGGCATCAGGTCTATATAGTCGTTGTAGGTAATCCGCTGCTGCCTCTTGCCGTCGAAATCCATCAGGTATATCTCTTCATTGCCGTCCCGGTTGGAAGTAAAGACTATTTTCGAAGTGAAGACCGGTTTTTCGCCGAAGTGCTTCATCATTTCGTCTGCCGCCCGGTGGCCGATTAAGCGGGCAAACTCTTTTTTCCCGCCGAAGTTTCTACCGAAGATAAATCTTTCGCTTTTGACGTCGTAGACTTTAAAAGAGAAGATGATCCTTTGTGCGGTTGAGATTTCTAATGTGCCGGAGATTAAAATGTTGGCCTGGATGGAGGCCCAATCTTTGTATATAATATTGGCCGGGTTGAATTTTTGGATATATTCGTAATGTTCTTTTGGCACCAATTTAAATACGCGGGAGTATTTTAAGTCTTTCCACAGCACACCGGCTATTTCCTTTTTTATGGTGTCGTCTTGAAGGGAATTGGCGGTGAAGTGGATGTCGGGTAGGGCAACGGGGATGGAAGGCATTCCTTCTCTTATCCTGATGCGCACCTCCTGCTGGCCGAACAAAGAAAATGTCCCGGTTAAAAGAAAAAACAACAGGATAAAAACCGCTGTGTTTTTCAGGCTGCTTGTGCCGGTTCCTGTAAAGTTTTGATTTTGAAAGGTTATTCGGGTTTTCATTTTTTTACTCCCTCGAAAGAAAGACAGTGTAGTAGAATAGAACCCGCCTGTGCGCTGTTTACGCAGGCGGGGAAAAATGGAAAAAATCTACAATTTTTAAGACTATTCCTTTTATTCATGTTACTGGAGTATATTATACCACACATGGATTGCTATTATCAACAACGTTCCGGGAATTTCCACACCCCTATATGGGCAAATTTCGATATCTTGCCTCCGGCGGGGATACGGCGCATCCACCCTATTAGCCTCCGGCGGCCCTGCCGGG
>JAGLSW010001240.1 GCA_023135565.1 Candidatus Aminicenantota bacterium
AGTTTAATCAAAACTTTTAATAATTGAGAATCAAAAGCGCTCACACGCTGTTCCTTGCGGCGAAGCCGCTTATACCCTCCCCACGTGGTGGGGTTTAAAATCAAAAGCCCCCCACACATGTGATGTTGCACGTTTTTGGAACGAAAAACGTGCGAAACCTCACAAAATTGGAACGAAAAACGTGCAGAACTTCACAAAATCAGAACGAAACACTTGACATCTTTGCTTTTTCGTTTTATCATCAATATTATGAAACGGGATATTTACCGGGAACTTTTAGATTGGAAGCAGTCGAAACTGCGTAAACCGCTTATCCTGCGCGGGGCGCGACAGGTAGGCAAAACCTATATCTTGAAAGAATTCGCGAAAAAAGAATACGAAAATTTCGTTTACCTTAATTTCGAGGACGATCCCACTTTAGACGCCCTTTTTGTGCAGCGTTTCGATAAACAGAAAATCCTCAGCTACCTGTCAACCTACGGCGGCGCAAAACTCTCTCCCGGTTCGAGCTTGATCATTTTCGATGAAATCCAGGCGGCGGATAGTGCGTTGAATTCGCTAAAATATTTCAGGGAAAAGGCTCCCGAATACCATGTGGCGGCGGCAGGCTCTCTGCTGGGAATTAAACTAAAAAGCCAAAAATCTTTCCCCGTCGGCCAGGTCAATTTCCTGGACCTTTATCCTTTGACTTTCCTCGAATTCCTCGACGCCCTAAAAAAAACCGCGCTGCGCAATTTGATCGAAGCAAAACAAGAGGATTTTACCCCTTTCCCGGAGCCTTTTCATGTAGAGTTGATCGAACTGTTAAAAAGCTACTATTTGACCGGCGGCATGCCGGAAGCAGTTTCCACTTTCCGGGAGACCAACAGCTTTTCCGAAACCCGCCGCACCCAGGAAGAGATTATCGACTCGTACCTGCTGGATTTCTCGAAACATGCGGAAAAGAACGATGTTATGAAGATTTCCGAGTTATGGCGGTCTATCCCGCTTCATTTATCGAAAGAGAACAAAAAATTCATCTTTTCCGCGGTAAAGAAAAGCGCCCGGGCCAGGGATTACGAAAGAGCGCTGCAGTGGTTGTTAGACGCTGGGATCATCTATAAATCCTATAATATTTCGCAGGCTAAACTGCCGCTTGCCCTTTATGCGGGGACAAATATTTTTAAAGTATTTTTGCTGGATGTGGGTTTATTAGGCGCCATGGCGAACCTTTCGCCCGGTGTGGTTATTAGTGGAGATGCGATTTTCTTTCATTTTCACGGCGCCTTAGTGGAGAATTATGTGGCCCAGCAGTTAAAAAACAAGTTCCGCGGGGACTTGTTTTACTGGACCAGCGCCGGTAAAGCGGAGGTGGATTTTGTTTTTGCGGTTGAGGGCGGAGTATTCCCGCTGGAGGCCAAGGCCGGTGTCAGCTTGAAAAGTAAGAGTCTTAAGGTATATAAAGAGAAATACCGCCCCGCGATATTATCGCGAACCAGCTTACTGAACCTGAAAAAGGACGGTATTACCTGTAATTACCCGCTTTATGCCATTTCGCTTTTCCCGGTAAGCTAAATAGAAATTTAGGGGACAGGCAAGAAGAAATTTTTCCCCGTGCGCACGGGGCCTCCGGCGGCCCTGCCGGG
>JAGLSW010001241.1 GCA_023135565.1 Candidatus Aminicenantota bacterium
ATTATTTAGAAGCAAAAGCACCACCCTGCCCCGAAACGACGGGGTGTGTCCAGATTTGGCAGCTTCGGGGTTTGAAAAAAAGACTATTATATGGTATAAATTTAACATGAAAAAAGCCGTCATTTTTTTAGTTATTTTTTCCGCCCTCTTTTTATATGGGGAAGAGCATAATTGTTTTTCTATCGTCGTCGGCAAACTCGCAAGCGGCGATGGTTCTGTTTTGATTGCCCACAACGAGGACGACGCCGGGGTCAATTTCGTCAATGTGCATAAGATACCGCTGCAGCGTCATTTAGGCTATAAAATCACCAAACTGAGAAACGGAGCCACAGTGCCGGGAATAAACAAGGCCTGTGGATGTTTATGGATCCAGGTGCCGGGCCAGGAGTTTGCCGACACCTATATGAATCAAAAAGGTATCGTGATTGCCTCGAATCAATGTTCCTCCAAGGAGGATAAAGGCGAACTTACCGACGGCGGGATCGGTTTTATGCTGCGCCGGTTGGTTGCCCATAGAGCCGGGTCTGCCAGGGAAGCGGTCAAAATTGCCGGTGAATTGGTAGATAAATACGGTTACTACAGTTCCGGCAGGACCTATTGTATCGCCGATGCGCAGGAGGGTTGGATTCTCCACATCGTAAAGGGTAAACACTGGATTGCCCAAAGGGTGCCGGACGACCATGCCTTTGTGATTGCCAACTATTACACCATCGGCAAAGTGGACCTCGCAGACAAAAAGAACTTTATGGGTTCTGCCGACATTATCGGTTACGCCGTCAAAAGGAAATGGTACAACCCGGCCAAAGATGGAGAATTCGATTTTGCAAAAGTGTATTCGAATCCAAAAAGCTGGAAGAGTATGGCGAATATCCTGAGACAGTGGCGGGCCACCAACCTGCTCGCAAAAAAACAATACGAAATCGAGGAAAGATTCCCCTTCTCTTTTGTGCCCAGGAAAAAGATCAGGATAACCGATTTATTCAGGGTGCTGCGGGACCACAACGAAGGCACGGAATATGACCTGACTGATAATTATAAGAACGGCTCACCTAACTCGACAAAAAACAGGACTATCTGCGATGAATCTACTCAATACTCTTTTGTTGCCACGCTGAGAAGCGATATGCCCCAGGAAATTGCCAACGTCGCCTGGATCGCTTTTAGAAGACCGGACACCAATGCCTATGCTCCCTGGTACCTATCCATCACCGCCCCGCCCACGGGCTATACCCGGGGCAGCACAAGCGATGCACTGCGGGACCACTTCGATAAAGCCCAGTCATTCATAAAGTTCGATCCTGCTTATGCCTTCTGGAATTTTGCCAAACTATCGGAAGTAGTAGACCGGCAGTATAAAGACAGGATTAGATTCGCCAGGAAAGAGTGGAAAAACTTTGAAAATTACCTGCTGAAAAGACAGAAAAAAAAGGAAAAAGAGTTCTTTTATCTACTGGAAAAAGAGAAAAACATTGCCCTGAAAATTATTACCAATTATGTTCACCAGGTAGAATACGAGAAATGGTTCCTGACCACGGAACTCATAAAAAAAATAAAAGAAGAAAAAAATAAATGAGGTACCTGTGACCGCAAGAGGAAAGGGTTGAGAAAAAACATTTTTGTGTTTTTCCCGGCGCTGTGTGTCGTTTTATTAACTTTTTCAAATCCCCTCGCGCTCCATGCGGACGAGGCGCTGCCTTTCAACTATCAACTAAAAAAACAAATCCGGGATATTTTTTTTAAAGACGGCCTTATCTGTGCGAAAAAAATATCCAGTTACCGCCGTAAGATCGAAAAAAGATACAGGGAGATAAGCGGCAGCCTATCGAACTACTATACATTAAAGGAAGGGCTGCCTAAAAAAGAGGCGTTAAAAAAAATCAGCCGGAAAAGTGAAGTTAAAGCTTATCGAATCCTGTTAGAATATATCAAAGAGCTTGAGGCGAGTACCGGAACGGCCTTTAAACTGCAGGCAGCCGAAATTCTCGACTTAGATAATGCCTTGAAAAGTTCGGGCCAGCGCCTCACCTCTTCATATCTCCTGCGCAGGGCCGCCACATACTACTTACAGGATTGGAAAATCCCGCTGGACGATACCCCGGAAGGAGAAGCAGTCAACCTTGTAAACCCTGTGTCAGGAAGGCTCTTAAACCACCGGGAACTGCAGCGCTCGAAAGAAAAAGGCCTGGACATCTCGAAATTCAACCCGGCCCCGGACTCCCCTTTTTGGACCGCTCAAAATATCGAGGAAATCGACCTGGCCCATTTTTACCGCACCGGCCAGGATGCGCTGCACCGCGGGTTGGGGATTTTTTTCCCCACGGGAAAAGGTTACTTTAGAGCAGTGCGCCAGCCCCGGGCCAAACCCGGGATAGACATCTATGTCACAAAAAACGGCAAACAGCATGATTTCAAATTAACGGTAGGAGCGGAGGTTCATGCGGAAAGCACCTGTGCCGCTCTTTTTTCCGTCCTCGGTTTTTCGGTGGACATCAGCGAATACGTACGGGACTTTAAGTTAGTGCTCGGGGAAATCACGCCCCATGAGTTCAGGCGCAAGTGGAATGCGCACTATTCCAACCGCGAATTAAACCGTTACATCGAGAAAACAGGCCGGGACCACGAAGGGCACTATATTATTTTTCACCAAGGGTTGTTAGAAGCTCAGCCGCCGGAATTAATCCGGGTGGGGCCCTGGGCTTATGGAGAGAACGGGCATTCGGGCCGGCGCGAAGTCAGGGGCATGGCGCTTTTTAATATCTGGGTATCCAACCCCGACTTGAACGATAATGAAAACAACCGGTTGATATTACGCAAGTTCGGTGACAGGTACCGTTTTTTTTATGCCCAACATAATATGGGACTTGCTTTCGGCAAGGTTTTTCCTGGAAGACCCGGTGATTTTAGCTGGCATATCATCAAGGGGGGGGTGGCGACCCCGCCCTATAAAAGTACATTAAACGATAGAGAAAAAGAAAAGGAGGTGTCAGCTTCCTCCTTAAATAAAAGTTTTTGCGGGGGTGCAGGGGGCAGTTTCTTCAAAAAGCGCCCCCTGCTCGCCGAAGGCAAGAAAAAACAAATACGCTTGAATTACCGCAGTTTTCAAAAAAGCGCGGCGCTGAAAGCCCTCACCTTTGCCGATGCAAAGTGGATGACCCGCCTGATTGCCCGGTTGTCAAGGAAACAGATCGCAGCCGCGGTTGACTTAGGAGGCTGGCCTCCTTCAACCCGGGGGCTGCTGGTTGAGAAATTGATCGCCAGGAGAAATCAACTGGTACAGGTATTCGGTCTTAGCGGAGAAGCGACTCCGGGCGGCAAAAAAATCGCACTCTTAGCCTTTAACCGCCGGGTAAGCGCCGCCGATAAAGCGGTAGTGAATGGTAAACTAAAGAAATACCGGTTTCCCGGTTATCCTCAATTTTACGGCCCCCGGATCAGGGAATTAGTGCCTATCGTGCTCCGGGCCATGAGAGATTTATTCATCGACGGCCTGGTAAAAGGCGTTTCAGCCATTAAGTACTTAGATATCAAACCGGCATGGCTCGGTTTAGACCCGGCCATTATCAGCAAAATCGTGCCCAGGATATCCCGGGTGATCGTTGAGAATCCTTACCCCGAGGGTGAAGACGATGATTTCTTAGTGATGGATTCCGTGGAGATCGGTTTTTTGTTAGGTTACGGGGTGGTTTTGTGGGGAGATGTCTCCTTCACCCAAAAATACACCCTGGTTTACCCGGTCAGGACCAGGGAGGAAGGCCGGTTCCACAACAATTTTATCCTGAATTTCGCCCTTCCTTCGCGGGTTAAGGGAGCCCGGCTGCCGGAGAATTATACAGTCTTAATGGAAAATTATTTCAGCCTGCGGGGGCGGTTGTGGTTATGGCGGCACCAATATTTGTTAGGCAACACCCTGGATTTTTCTAAAATCAATTTGCAGCGGAAATTTGTCAGCCGCAGGGGAAACCGGCTGGTTTATTTTGAAGACAAAGGAGATTATGACCGGTTGGCTTACCGGTTATTTCTCGAACTTCTTTATATTTTTCGTTTCCGGTATACTTTTTTCGATACCTCCTACAGCAGCGGCACTTTGTTGAGAGAATACGTGGAATTAGATTTCCCAACCGGGGCTGAAGAAGAGGACAAAAAAAAAATGCAGGCATTAAAACAGGCGATTATCAAAGGCGACGCCTCGTTATTAAAGAGCCTGGGAACAAAAAAAATCATCAAGGATAAATTCAAAGAAAAGAAGAGTAAATTTAATTTTTTCGGGCTGCTGCGCAGTCGTTCTATATTCCGCTTCGACAATCTCCGGGAGAAAGCGCCGCCGGGAAAAGAAAACAACGGGATTATTAACTATTACCAGATCGAGAACCAGGAACAGGCATCCTGGCGTTTTTTCGATAACGGCGAAAAGCATTTCAGCAGTGTCCGTTTCACCGGCATGGTTGGACAGGAAGCTTCGCCGCACCGGAAAAAAAACAAAATTAAACAAAAGTTTTTGCGGGGGTGCAGAGGGCAGTTTTTTCAAAAAGCGCCCCCTGCCCGCCGGAGGCAAGAAAATAAAAACACAGAGAGTATGCTGGAAATCTCGCTGCGCATAGACGACCGCAATACCAAAGACAGCGAACTCAAAAACAGCTATCTAAATTTTATTAATTCTATCGCCGGGAAAAAAGATTTCCTCGACTTCGATTCCAGCGCTCACAGCCGCAATAAATTATGGGGCTATATGAATGTGTCATTGAATATCGTGCTTTACAAGGAGGCCATCGCCGCGCTGTTGAATTTTGAAGGAAAAAAGACCTGGGATTTATTGGCCCGGAAAACCGGAAAAAGCGCCGCTTACTGGAAAAGTCTATCGAAACCCCGTTTTTATAGGGGCAGGAAAATTTACCGGGGTAACCGCGGCGATAGATATCTTGCCCAAAGAACCGCTTTTTTTATCGCCAAACTAAAAAAAGCGCAGCGCGAACATGTCATCGCAAAGCAGATGAGTTACTTAGTCAAAGCAGTGCGGGAAACCATTTATAAATCGGGACACGGGTTTAAGCCCGCGCTCCAGGCAGTTCTCTTAGAAATCGCCGGCAGGGGAAATTTTTTTATAAAAGCGCGGGTAACTATGCCGTTAAATAAAGAGCTGGAGCTGCCTACCGGGACGCCGCTCTACAATGAAATGGGCAAGAAGCGCCGGGTGAATCTTGCTTTTTTTCCTTTTGTATTCGAGGACCCGGAGGAGATTTACCATGCTGCCCATCCCTGGATAGAGTAGAGTAAAAAGAGACGATTCTTACCTCCGGCGGGGGGGGTAACCCCGCCTGATCCAAAAACAAAGGAAGTAAACGATAATGTACACCAAAAAAATGACAAAAATTGATTTTATTGTGATCTTAATAATTATAACTGTCAGTACTGCCTCAGGCTTCGATCAACTATTTGAATATAAACTTAAATATGTAAAAAAACAAAAACCTGAAAAAAATTGGACAATGTTAAGCGTTGATAAATCATTCAGCCTCGATCAAAATGACGCAAATTCTTTCTTAACAATGCCGGCATGCATGAAAACTAAAAACGGTAAAATTTATATTCTTGAAAATGGCCGCCATCGGCTAATTGTTTTCAGTCAAGATGGAAAGTTTTTGCGTTACCTGGGGCGCCGGGGTAAAGGCCCCGGTGATCTTTATCACCCGGCATGGTTCGATTTTTTTAAAGAGAACATTTACATTATTAATAACAACGGTTTTGATATATTCGGAAAAAACCTGGGATTTAAAAACAGGGTGCGAACTTTTTTTTCAATTTCGCAATTTTCAATATATGATAATCACATATATTGCCCAGTAAAAACATACAAAAAGGAATTTCCTTTGTTTTTGAAAATGGATATGAATGGCATAGTCAAGAACACAATAAATGTTAATGATAAAGATATGGATAAATCCTTGATTACTAAAAAAAGTAAAAAGGGATTTTTATTAAATTCAGTGGATAATGTGGTGTATGTCCCGAAGCACTGGAATAAGATATTCATATTTGGTAATGATTTGAAATTAAAGAATAAGATAAAAATTAAAGATGATTTGCTTAATAATATCGAGAATTGGAACAGCCTATACCTGGACAAAATGACTTCACGGTCTGTTTGGTTTTCAAACTTGTTTGCATCTGCGGAGCTGTGCAATGGGAGGATATACCTGTTGGTTAATATACCCAGGCTTGAAATTATCAGCATAGATTTGGACGGAAATATATTAGATTATTTCTACAACGACCACGATTTTAAATTGATGCGCTGGATTGATTTTGCAGTACAAGAAAAAAATGATAAAACTTGTTTCTATGTTATGGGTTACTCGATCGGCGATCTGGCTGATGATGATAAAGTCGAGATAAGCGTTTACCGGTTAACAGCAAACGGAAACAACACATCAAAGAATAGGTAATATATGGATAAAAAAAAAGATATATAATTTATCGCATAGGTTTCATATTTTTAATTCTGGCATTTTTTTTTATAGTCAAGTATTTCCAATGTCTAATCTTAGATTTTTCATCAATGCCAGAAATTATAACCAAGAATCGATCAAAGCAAAATGTAATATTTGTTTTGTATGACAGGGTATGTGACGGCTGTCCAACTGGAAAACTAATACATAGGTTTAACGAAAAGGAGGACATTTTGTGTGTCGTGCCCAGTGACTATAGCGATGTCGATATAATAAAATTTAAGGACGCTTTTATGACCAGTGGCGAAGTAATAAAAGGAAATGAAGATGTTGAGAATTACTTAGAAAAAATCGCTGCTTGTAAAAAAACAAGGGGCTGGAAAAATAATGTTTTCATCGAAGTTAAAGAGAACGGCGATGTTATTAAAATTAAGATAATTTAAATGACCGCAGCTTATTGTTTTTCCCGTTATTATATAGCTTTGTTATGAATGGTAAGTAAATGAAACTCATGAAAATTTTAGATTTTTTAAAATCAAAAAAAGTTTTAACCGTGGCACAATTGGTATTGGGTGGGGTCTTTATCTACGCCAGCATTGGAAAATTGATAAATCCTGAAGATTTTATGAAGTCTATAGGAAATTACAAAATTCTTCCCCCAATTATGGTAAAAATGACAGCATATCTTTTGCCCATTATTGAGTTGGTATTTGGTGTTTTTTTGGTGTTAAATATTCGTCCAAAATTGGCAGCCATTGTTTTGGGGGGGCTTCTTATTATTTTTATAGCCGCCATTTCATTCGCACTAATTAGAGGTATAAATATCAATTGCGGTTGTTTTATTCAATCTCAAATGATAGAAAAGGTTACTGCATTCGATAATATAAAAGCAATTATAAGAGACCTATTACTCCTGATACCCGCTGTACTTATTATCAAAAAAAGTTATAGAAACAAACCGTGACATAAAAGTTTACGAACTAAAATTTAATTTTATCAACATCGTTATATGTTCGCCTGAAAATACCGCGGGGGTCAGTGATGCTTGAGCGCCTAAAAAAGCCCGGAACGGCGGTTGGTAAAAAGCTCACAAGAAACCTATTTTTCAACTTTTTTCATTATTTTGATCGTCCTTTTTGCCTGTCCCCTTTCTCTACTCTCCGGGTGAGAAAAAATTGTCGCGGTAGGAATGCCGGTT
>JAGLSW010001242.1 GCA_023135565.1 Candidatus Aminicenantota bacterium
AGCGGCTTAACGCCACCCCACGCGCGTGGGGCGGCCGGAGGCAAGAAGGCAAAATAACATGAAAAAAGAAAATCTAAATATTACGGAAATCGGCGAAAGCATCGTTAAGACAGCCGGGAAATACAACTGCGAATCCCAGGTAACCATTTTCGAAGAAAAGTCGAAAGAGATCAAAGTCAGGAAAGGCGAAATCGAACAGCTTTTGACTTATACGGCCCTATCGACCGGTGTGCGGTTATTTTCCGGCAGAAAAAGCACCATAATTTCGTTTTCCGGGCAGAATTTTGAAAACATGGACGCAAAAATCGCCAAAGCCTTAGAAGACATGACCTATCTGGAAGATGATGAAGCCAAAAGGCTTTTAAACATAGATGAGATAGGCGGCGAACCGGATCAGATGGAATTGGACGACGGCGCTTTCGACAGCATCGACAGCGGCGAAGCCGCGGAAACCCTGAAAAAAATCGAAAAGCGCGGGTTGGCTTTTAGCCCGAAGATCATTCCGTCTGAGATGGCGGAATTTTCGGCCACCGGCAGTAAAGTCAGCCTCTTTTCTTCCCCGGGGCTGCAAAAAACTTACAGCAAATCTTATTACTCTTTTTATTATTCTGCGGTAGCCGAAGACAAAGAAGCCGGGATTAAGGAAGTTGACGCTTACAGTGAGGGCAAGCGGTTTTTCTCCGATCTGCCTGAATTGGAGCGGATCGGTGACGTGGCAGCGGAGAGGGCGTTGAAGAAATTGGGCGGCAGGAAGATCGAATCCGGCGAGAAAAAGGTGATTTTTTCATTTCGTACGGCCCCATCTATCATCGACTTGTTAGGCGACGCCTTAGTGGGAGAAGAAGTGCTGCTGCGCAATTCTTTCTTAGTGGATAAGTTGGGCGAAAAGTTATTTCCCGACAATATCACCATCGAGGATAACCCGCTTTTGGGCCGGTATCCCGGTTCTTATCCCTGCGACGGGGAAGGCATGAATGGGCGGAACAAGTTGGTGATCGAAAAAGGGAAACTGCTCACTTACCTGCATAATTCTTATTCGGCGTCGAAGTTAAAGCTGGAGTTGACCGGCAATGCTTCGCTGCCGCTCAGTGGAGCGCCGGGGATAAAGTGCGGCAATTTTTTCTTAAAGTCCGGGCAGGGCGGATTGGATGATTTGCTAAAAGAGATGGGCGACGGGTTGTTGGTAGAAGAGTTGTTTTTAAGCGGCATGAATCCTGTAACCGGTGATTTTTCTTTTGGTTGTTCCGGTTTTAAAGTAGAGAAGGGCGTCGCTGCGTTTCCTGTCAAAGAGATCACCATTGCCGGAAATTTATTGGAGCTTTTTAAGAACATCTCGGTTATCGCGGACGACAACCGTTGGAAATCTTCGGTAACGTCTCCTTCTTTTTTGGTTTCGAAGCTCGCCGTTGCCGGAACATAGTGCTGTGTCAACCGTGAAATGTGGATAAATAAAAGTTTTGTTCAAACTTTTTCAAAAG
>JAGLSW010001243.1 GCA_023135565.1 Candidatus Aminicenantota bacterium
GTCAATTTTAATGAGCGCTATAGGAGTTCACCTCAGGGAGGGAATTGGGAACCGGCACGGCGAATTGAGATGCCCCATCGCACTCTATAGGGGCAAAATTTCTCTGTTTGAACGAAGTGAGTTTGAAATTTTAGCGAGATGAGCCGCAAGCTGGTCAATTCCCGGACGAAACGGGCGTGAACGAAATATGAACTGCGTGAGTTCAATTTTTTCCAAAACTGAATCGAAGCCATAAACCGCCTCTGGGACAACGTGGTGGGCAAAAAACTTTATATCACCGGCGGTATCGGTTCTAAGCACGAAGGGGAAGCTTTTGGCAAAAACTATGAACTCCCCAACCTTACCGCCTATAATGAAACCTGTGCCGCTGTCGCCAATGTATTTTGGAATTTTCGTCTTTTTTTGCTGCATGGGGAAGCGAAGTACATAGTCGTGCTGGAACGCACTTTATACAATGGTTTAATTGTTGGCGTGTCACAGGTCGGCGCCTGTTTCTACGGCGGCAGCCCGGGCTGTAGATATGGCGCGGCTTTTTTTTATGATGCGGATGCCGAAAATAACCAGCCCGATGACTAAGGGGAAAATCAGCAGCGCCGCTGGCACCTATAAGGGGTTTTGCCTTCTCTTTTCTCAAACCATTGATAATTGAACATTGTTCATTGAAAAAGGCCCCCGGCAGGGAGACCTTTAGAGTTCTCGAATGCCCGTTTGCTGATCGCTGAAAGCTGGATGCTGCCCCGCCCACCGAAGGCAATTTTTTAACCGAATGGTCGAATAACAAAGTCTTTAGCTGGCCTGGATTACTTGATATTTTAGAATTTTTTTACCGAAAAAAATCAAAACTTTCGATTTATAATAAAATTATTTGATTTTTCTTAAAAAAAATAGGATAATTTAAACTAATATATAGATCAACGCATTCCAGGAGCATAAAAAACTAAATGGAACGATTCGATAAAGTTAAAAAAGATTTTTTGTTTCACTGCCGTTTTGAGAAAGGTCTCAGTTCTCATACGTTGAAAGCTTATCAATTGGATTTGAACCAATTTTTTAGTTTTATCTCAACTGGAGGAAAGGAAACCGCAAGCATCGAAGAGATCGACAAACACATCCTGCGGGAGTATTTGCAGCAGTTGCAGGAGAGTAAAAAAGTCAAAACCGTAAAGCGGAAAGTCGCCACTCTTAAGGCGCTTTTCAATTATCTGGAATTCGAGGATAAGATTGCCCTGAATCCTTTTCGCAAGCTGCGCATCAAGATTAAAGAACCTCTTTGCTTGCCCGGTGTATTGACCCTGCCGGAAGTAAAAAACTTATTGCGGGCCGTTTACAAAACGAAACGGGAGTGCCCGGATCGCACCACTTATACGTATAAATCCATAGTGCGGGACACCGTGGCTTTAGAGTTGTTATTCGCCACCGGCATCCGGGTTGCGGAGTTGTGTTGTCTCGAGAAAGAGAATGTAAACATCGAGGCGGGCGCGGGCCCGCAGCCCATGAAGAGAGACGAAACGATTCCCTCAAGCCCGGAAAATCTTCGTAAAAACCCGGATAGTAGTATAGAGCAAGGGTACATCCAGGTTCGTGGAAAGGGCAGCCGGGAACGTGTTATCCAGGTTTGCAGCGCTGAGATTATTACGGTTATCGAGGAATATATAGAATTATTTCATTTTCCCGGCAGCGGCTCATCTTATTTTTTTATTAACCGGTTGGGGAAGCGGTTATCTGAGCAGTCGGTAAGGTATATGGTAAGGAAGTACAGCAGGTTAGCCGGAATAGAGAAAGCGGTAACGCCGCACATGCTGCGGCATAGTTTTGCTACACTCTTGTTGGATGAGGGCGTAGATATTCGTTACATCCAGCAGTTGTTGGGACACAGTACTATTACTACTACGCAGATATATACCCATGTTAGTCGCAGCAGGCAGAAGGAGATTCTTGCCGCCTATCATCCCCGTACCGGTTTTAAGATCTTTTAGTTACGTTTAGAGCTGAGGACGTGTAAGGCCAATTTTCTTTGTCCCGAAGGGAGGTATAAGTTCCCGGAGGTTTCTAAATTTTTTTTCATGCCTGCGGACAAAAAAATTTCGAATCGGGCAGAGGTCAAGTATCCGCAATTTGAAACAAATCCAAAGTCCCTGGTGCGGGCTTGTTTTCTTATCAAATTTTCACGAGTAGCCGGCGTTCCCACCCCATGAGTACCTATCCCGGTTACCATATTCCCTCACGCCTCACAGAAAGGATAACTGGAGGTTAT
>JAGLSW010001244.1 GCA_023135565.1 Candidatus Aminicenantota bacterium
AGACGCATGAGTTTTCGAGTTTAAAAGGGCCGGGAGGGGAGAAGATATTCGAAGCATATGCCGAGCAATCTACACCGGCTGTATACAGGGTTTTTTGGTATTACGGCCCCGGCAAAGACCAAATCACTATTATTGCCATAACCCCTCATCCTTAATTTACAGCAGTTGCGAAACGCCGCGGAGACAGTGGTTCCCTGCCGGGGTGGAATTTCGAGAGTCACTGTATATTATCTTTTGCTGCAATATCTGCGCATTTAAACCAACCGCTGCCAGCCGGACTTTGAAAACCTGTAGATGCTGATCGGATGGGTCGATGCCGATGTCCGGGACACTGGCAAAACAAGCTATTTTTTTTCATCGAGAACCCTCCTGACCCGGGCCAAAAGGTCTTTAAAATAAAAAGGTTTGGTAATATAATCCTGCACTCCCAACCTGAGTTCCATATCCACTTCATCGGAACGACCGAAAACGGTAAGAAAAATAAAAGGTATCTGCGCGGTTTTTGGGTTTTTGCGGAGTTCCTCGAGTATTTCATAACCGTTAAGACCCGGCATATTTATATCGCAAATGATTAAATCCGGGCTATACACTCTCGCCATTTCCAGGCCGTGGCGTCCATCATCCGCATCGATGGTTTCATACCCGTCTTGTTTTAGGACAAAGCAGATGTTTTCCAACTGGTCGTTTTCATCTTCTATTACCAGGATTCTTTCTTTATTCATTATTTTCACCTCCATTTTCAAAAGAGTTTTTGGGTATTCTTAAAGTAACTGTCGTACCGGCATTCAACATGCTTTCGATGGATATGTCACCTCCGTGCAGGTATGTGTACCGTTTTACGATAGATAAACCCAGACCAGTTCCCGGGACAGCGCCCACATTGATGCCGCGGTGAAACCGCTCAAAAGGCATTCTTAAGTAATCGCCCGGTATGCCGATGCCATTGTCCGAAACCTTAATTACCGCCCACGACTCACTGCAGCTGATTTCCACATGGATTTTGTTCTCCTCGGATGAAAATTTGATGGAATTGCTCACTAAATTGTGCAGCATTATATTCATAAAATCCTTATCCAATCTTACTTTATCGCAATCTCCCGAAGTTGTAAACTCGATAATGTGATCTTTCCCTTCACCGGATTTGATTTCCTCTATGATATCTTTACAAATTGCGAAAAGGTTATAGTAACCGGGGGTAAATGTTTCCCCAAACATCAACAGGTTGTCGATAAGGTTCGTCATACGCTCAAGGTTAAAAAATATTTTGTCATAATGCCCCTGGATTTCTTCTTCCGGCAGTGTGGGTAAATAGTCTTTCAAAATTTGCGCGGAGGAACCGATGATGGAAATGGGAGTTTTGTACTGGTGTGACACGGTGTGCATTAAAAGGTCTTTATGGTGGCTGATGCTTTTTTCTTTTATCAATGCTGCTTCCACTTTTTCTTTTTGTTCAGCTAAAATCAGGGTTTGTTCTTCGATTTTTTCTTTTTGTTTTTCGATCTGTTTATAGGCATTGGCGTTATCGAGGGCAATGGCGACGTATATAGCCAGGTTCTTCAGGATATTGTATTGATAGTCCGAATAGGCATTAACCCTTTTGCTTTGAACGATAATAACCCCGATTTTCTTTTTTTTTTCCTGTTTATCGATTAACACCAGGGGAAGGAAAATATGGGAAGTAAAGGAATCGCCTACTTTGGGATCTATTTTTTTTGAAATGTATGAATGATATTCTTCCGGGAAATTACCGATCCTGATCCCCACTTCATTATTAAAACAATGCACACTGAGGCGGTTTATTTCCGATAAATCATTATAGTGGTAAGGCACTTCTTTGCCATGTTCTTTTCCACCCGGCAATTCCAACCGCTGCTTTTCTTCATTGTAGATACCGATATGAAACCCCGCGGCGTCCATCAATTGGTTGACATTTTCGTAAACACGCTCGATTATTTCGCTTACAGAGAGGGAGGAAGTAATTGCCTGACCGATCTCGCTCATACGTTCGACATTCTGATGAGATATTTCCAGCTCTTTTTTTTGCTTATGTATTTTTAATAAATTCCATATTACCACCATCAGGACAATAAATAAACCTATAAATCCAATTATCAAGGATATCCTGGTTGCCCTTTCCGTTTCGGCTTTCTTTTCAGAATCATGTATTAATTTAATTCTTAGCATTTCATTTTTGCTGAGAAATTCTTTTCTCTCCAAGAAAAATTTATAATATTTTGACGCGGATTGGTAATCGCCGAGTTTTTCATAGGACTTAACAATTTCTTCGCAGACTCCCTCGAGCGTTTTGGGCACCTTTATTTTATTTGCAATTTTAAATGCATCCATGAGATAATCCCGTGCCTTTCTATAATTCCCCATTTTGTTATACAGTGCCCCTATTCTTTTTTTGTTTTCCGCAATCAGGAATTTATTTCCCGTTTGTTTGAACCACTTATGGCTCTTTCGATAATATTTTAAAGCATCATCATATTTAACTGAATCTACAGCCACATCACCCAGCCCCTCATAGGCATTGGCCATGTTGTACACTAACCGAAATTTTCTGCTGTTAATTAAACATCTTCTAAAAAAAAAATTTGCTTCTTCATACTTACCCATACCCATGTCCTGCACTCCAATGGCGTAATAACCGGAAGTGATAATATACTGATCGTTTATTTCCTCACCTAACCGGAGATGCCTTTCAAAATATTTCAACGATTCTTTATAATCCATCGGTTCATAGTAATAGAGTGCTCCGAGCCGGTAATAGGTGTGAGCAAGCTCCCTTTTATCTTTATTGGCGGCGCTGTCTCTGCATATTTCTTCGCTTCTTAAAAGATTCTCTAATGCCGCGGCGTATGCCCCCCTGACATGGAGGTACCTAGCAAGGCCGTTGTAAGCCATTGCTTTCCCGGTATCGTATTTAATCTTTTTCGCTAATTTGAGCCCTTCAATGGACCACCTGTTAGCCTGATCGAGATCGCCGGTCAAAAAACAAATTAATCCTGAAATGCACCGGGCCTCCACGAGACCTTTTGGGAAGCCTATCTTCTTCGCTAATTTTCTCGCATTTTCGGCATATTCACGAGGTTTTGGACCTCCATTCCAGGACTCCCTGTAAGCCAGTTCATTGAGAATTTCTACTTTTAATGGGTTGTCTGGAGTTGTGTTGAGCAGCTTTTCTAAATCACTTTTTTCTTTGCTTATTAAGTCGATGTCCTGCTTCGCGGCGCAGCCCGAGATAAATAAGCAGCAGGCAATGAGCAAAATTAACATAACGATTTTTTTATTTAATAATGCCGAATTTTTAATTCTTAACCTTTTCATATTCGCAAACATCCGGCTTTTTTGGCCGCCTCTTTGGTAATTAAGGGACATAGTCATAATTTCCCAAAATAGCACATAGAAGCATAAAAGTCAATCGCTTTTTGGCCTTTGTTTATCCTTCTACATTAAAAATTTAGAGAATATGAAGAAATGACCAGGGAAAATCGGGCGTTATTTTTTGCTTTTTTGGGTGATTGCATTTCTTTTACATTTTTGTTAAAATTATTTCACCATGAAAGAGGAAATGAAGCAAATAATTTATGTAAAACGAGGAGATAGACATGCATAACATGAAGGGGATGGTTACAAAAGAAAAAGTGCTTGAGGTTGCTAAAAAATTGTTTCCATGCGATCTCCCAATCGGGGTATACCTTGTTATGAAAGATGGAGAATTTGTAAGATGTAATCGGAGAGCACGGGAAATCCTGGGATTGCTGGAAAACGAAGTTGAAGTAAATGTTAATATTAATGACTTCTATTCTAACCCGGATGAAAGAAACCGGTTAATGAAAGAGCTTGAAGAGGCTGAAGCGAATGGGAGATTTTTAGAAAAAAAGGTAGTTATTTTTAATGTAAGAGGGCAAACAATATGGGTGCAGGACTACTGCCGGTCTATCAAAGATCCTGCCACAGGGAGTATCATCGGTTATTCCGGGTGCCTGGTGGATGTAACCGAAGAGGAAAGTTTTCGTCAATTATTCGAAAAATTACCTGTGGGCGTTTACAAGTTAAACGCGCAAGATATTATTGTCCGGGTAAATAAAGCATATGCAGGCATACTGGGCTATGAAGATCCTTCCGAACTGGAAGGCAAAAATATAAAAGAGCTTTATGTTGAGCCCAGCGAGGCAGATAGACTTGATAGGTTGATAGCAGAACAAGAATCTGTTGTGAATGAAAAAGTAGAGTTGTTCAAAAAGAATGAAGAGCGTTGTTATGTTTCTGTTTGCGCATATAAAAAAACAGATACGGATGGCAGGACATATATCGGGGTGGAGGGAACAATCCAGGATGTTACCGAGGAGGAGACCTACCGACAGATTAGGGATATGCTCCCGGTGGGAACCTATTTGATTAGAAAAAACGAAGAGGGTAAAGAGGTCTTCGAACAATGCAACAAGGCCTTTGCCAGGATGTTCGAATATGAAATCGATGAACTCAAGGGAAAAGAGGTCAGGGAATTGTATGCTTCTGAAAAGGATTATCAAAATTTTATAGCAGAACTTGCTGAAAAACAGGAACAGGAAGATACTCCGGAAGATATTCCAATTAAGGCCAAAACCTCAACGGGAAAAATTATGACATTAGAGGTACACTCCCGTGTCCTGGTTGATGGGGCAGGCAGTATTATAGGGAGGGTCGGACTGGTCCTGGATATTTCAAATGAAGTGGCGCTGTGGGAGTTGAGAGACGATATCGGCAAGACGCTTCATTTTTACTCGGCTGCCCTGGTCACGTTGGAACAGTCTATTAAACCGGTGCTCAAGGCGATAGGACCCGACCCTTTCGAAAGAGATACCCTCCTAACAGTAGAAAATGCTATCAAAACTTTATCCAAACCAGCAGATAATTTAAAGGATGCGATAATTAGGTTGATAGACATGGGGAAAACATCGCCTGGACGTCAGAGTGCCATCAGTGAAAAGGATTGGAGCACTCTTAAAGACCTAAAGGATTCTCTTGAAAATTTCCAGGATATAAGTCCCTACCCTGAATTCCAGATGCCCACATTATATGAAATATCCAATAAGGTTCTGGATTTTTCAAATAAAATCGAAAAAGGGAAACTGCCCCGGGAGTTAATCAAAAATGTATCCATTCAAGCGAAAGAATTGCAGCGGATTTACTGCCTGATAAGAACCCATCAGGCGCTCGATACCATTATAGAAGCTGATTACTCGGCACGTGCCCTTCGCGAGTATGTCATCTTCCAA
>JAGLSW010001245.1 GCA_023135565.1 Candidatus Aminicenantota bacterium
CCAAACTTTTGTAAAAGTTTGATCAAAACTTTTTATAATTTAAAATCAAAAGCGCTCACACGCTGCCACTGCTGCGAAGCAGCTTATACCCTCCCCACGTGGTGGGGCCGCGCCGCGGGGTTAGAGTTCTTCTAAAAGGCGGCTGAATTTCCCGGCCTGGCTCTTGAAATCATACCGGCGGATAGCCTGCTCGTCCGGCTGCAAAGAACCGTAAAAATCCCGGTCAACGACAATCTTGTGAAGCAATTGAGTAATCTCTTCAGGCTTGTGAGGATGAACAACCCAGCCCGACCGGGTCTCTTCAATAATGTCGGCCAGTACGGTTTGATAGGTCAACGCCAGGATAGGCTTACCGGCATGTAGATACTCGAATATCTTGCCCGATGTGGCGCTGCGGCGGTCGGGAGGAGTAATAATCAAAAGTAAATCACCTTCCGCCTGGAAAGCTAAAGCTCGCGCCCGCGGCACAAAACCATGCAGCACAATGATGCCTTTGTCGATCAAATCCCGAAGCGGAACGAGTTCCTCCTGCTGGTACTGCCCGATCAGGTTGATTCTTAATTTTTTTATCAGGCTGCTGTCCCGTTCGACTAACAGGTGCAGCGCTTCAAAAAAATAATCCACCCGGTTGTACTTGTCGGATAACCCGAAACGCCCGGTATATACGATATTAAAATAACCGGGGTCTAATTCACCGCCGGAAGACGAATCCACCAAATCTTCCGGGTCATAGCCGTTGGGTATGGCACGCACTTTCTCCACGCCGTATTCCCGGACAAAATAACCGGTAATCGGTTCGGCTATAGCAGTTACCGCTTTGGAATGAAGGGCCGCTGCTTTTTCAAGCCGGGCGTACTTTTTTTTGATGCAGCGGTACTTGTTCATCCGTTTGGTTTCGATAGGTTCGAATAACAGCCCGTCCCGGAAATCGGAAATCAATGGAATCCCATACTTCTTTGAAAATTCCAGGCCGATTTCCAGGGTCTCCACCGGCGGATAGGTGGCGAGAATAACATCGGGTTTTACTTTTTCGATTATTTTATCGCCATTTTTGAGCACCGCTTTTTTCCACCAGGAATAGATAGAATGATAAATACCGAAAATGTTTAAAAATTCGCTGAAAAGCCGCAAAAAAAGCCACTGCGCTTTCTCAATTCCGCGGCGGTTTTTCCTGTTCAGGCTGATATCCTCGATGCGCAGGACTTCGGGATTTTTTAGGTCTGTCTTTTCGTAAGATTGAGTCAGCACCGTTACCCGGTGTCCGAAATGAGGCAGGTATTTGGCTGTTTTTTCGGGTCTGACGCTGCCGCCGGTGTTGATGGGCGGATAATAATAAGCGATTAGTAATACATTCATCTTCAAACTCTTTGGGGCTTTTTAGCCACAGAGCACACAGAGGCGGGCGCGTGCCCGCAACCAAACACACCCCGTCGCTTCGGGGAAAAAGCAAAAGCCCCCTCAGCGCCACCCCTCTCAAGAGGGGAATTTGGGTCGGTCAATCAATAATCGTTTAGAAGTCTCCCAAACGAGCCTTTTTACTTATTATAATTTAGTTATCGAGGTGCCACAGCCCTTTCAGAGTTCTTCGAGCACAGTCCCCTCTTGAGAAGGGTGGTTCCGAGGTACGAGGAAGCGGGGTGTGTTAACCCTCTTGAGACTTGCCAGGAGGTGGTTCCGAGGAACCGGGGTGTGTTAAATCTTCGCAAAAAAACAATCTTTTGGGTCAACCTAATCGGAGATGCCATTTTCAGGCCCCTCATAGGGTGCGGACGCCGTCCGCTTATTTTAATATTGAACGATATATAAGGTTGTATTTTTCACCGATGGCTTCGGCATCGAACTTCTCGACTGCTGCCGAACGTATCTGGCCGCGATCATATTTGGAAATATCGACGATCATTTTTTCCATGGCATTTAGTAGTTCGTTCTCATTCCCCGGCGTGACTAACAGGCCGTTCCTTTCATTCACCAATTCCGGGATACCGCCCACATCGGTGCCGATCACGGGAATCCCGGAACAAAGCGATTCCCCGATCACACAGGGCGAGTTCTCATAACTGCTGAATAATATAAAACAATCGGCGTTTCTCATGCCTTCTGCCACCCCGGATACGGTTTCACGCCCATGAAAAAAAACCACCCTGTCTAAAATTTCAAAACTCTTCGCCATCTCCCGGAGGTCCGGGCTGTCCGGGCCGTCGCCGATGATGTGAACTTCAAAATCCTGTCTCTTTTCATAGAGTCTTTTGGCAGTACGGATAATACCTGTCACATTTTTTAATTCTTTCAGGTTGGAAACATGAACAAACCTGAATTTCCCGGCTTTGCGGGAACTTTTGGCCGGATAAAATACGGAAGTATCCACTACGTTGGGTATAATAAAATAAGTAGTCTCAAATCCCAGCATTCGCAGCCCTTCGCGTAGCGCCCTGGAAGGCACAACCAGACCGGAACCTTCGTTGATTAAGTTCCGCAAGAGTATGTCTTTTATTTTCGACCTGCGGCTTTTGATAATATTTTGCGGTAGGAAATCTGAGAGGTGCTCGGTAAACAAAACAGGCGTTTTCCTATATTTGAAAAGCCATACCAGCCGGAAAACCGGGGGCGGAATAATATTGACATGAAAGATTTCGGGCCGGCCAAATTCTTTTTCTACGGTCTTGAAGCTTCTCAGCAGCGCTCTTGCATACCTGACCTGCAAAACCAGTTTAGCCCAAATTCTCTGCAAGCCTTTAGCGGGGCCGCTGTGTGACCGGCTTCTTTTAAAATAAGAGCGTACTGTAAAGATGTTGTCTTCGACAGCGGAGGAGATACTGTAATGTTTTTTCAAAGAAGCTTTATCGTTAATAAAAAGTACGCAAATCTCTTTATTGAATCTCGAGATGGCGCGGGCGTTTTTTTGGTTAAAGATGCCGTTTACCGGGCTGTCTTTGTCCGGGTAGAACCAGTTTACGATAAAAAGTACTTTGGGTGATTCTTTTTCCATATCTATATTATTAGTGTTTTTTACCACGAAGCACACGAAGGGCGCGAAGGGGTGAGTCGATCCCACCCCCTATAAAAAACCCGCTATTGATTCAGTGGGGTGTTCTATAAACTATCCCGTTTTTTTATTTTTTGGGTTTAGGGGCTGTATTTTTACCGCCCTGTCCTTTTGGAGGAGTGGAAGGTCTTGGAACAGTTGGTTTATCTAATACGCCTCCTTTACTTTCAGTACCTTCACGGATTTTAAAATAATTGTTATCTTTTTCACTCATTCTATACTCTTTTAATACTGCGGCGAAACGACCGAATATCTTCTCCGGGGTAAAAAGAGTTTCGGCTCTTTCGAGATTCCTACGCCCTACTTCTTTACGCAATTCGGGCGAGTCGTAAAGTTCCAGGATTTTCTCCGCCAAAGCGCGCGGGTCTTTTTTAGGTGCCAAAAAAGAATAATCAGCGCCCAAAAGTTCACGCGCCGCGGCAATATCGGTAGCGGCGACGGGCAGCCCGGCAACCATATATTCCAGCACTACATTAGGACAGCCTTCAGAAACCGAACTCAAAACCGCAGCGTCCGTTAAAGCCAATAACTGAGCAATATCCTCGATCCTGCCGGGAAATCGAACAGATGAGGCGATATTTAAACGTTTCGCCATCTCAAATAATTTCCCGTAGGTGGAGTCGTGCCTGCCGGCCAGGATGAGCACTTTGCCTCCGGCGGCCAAAAACCTTTTTGAAAAAAGGTTTC
>JAGLSW010001246.1 GCA_023135565.1 Candidatus Aminicenantota bacterium
CTCCCCACGTGGTGGGGTCGCCGAAGGCAAAATAGTAACAAGATCGTTTCTTGCAAATAGTTGTTTTTTCTATTACTATAGGTTCATGAATACCAGTACTAAATTTGTCAAAGAAATAAACATTCCTAAAAAGAAAAGCGCTCGCTCATTCCGGTTTATTTTCCGGGAAGACCGGCTCTTAGTTCATTCCATCGGTAACGACAAATATACGATACCTCATATTGAGAACTTACAAGAATTGAACATAAATCCCATCAGGACACAATACTTAGGCAGATATGGTGACATTTGCTGTTTTTCCGCCGAAGCAGCTAAAGAAACAAAAGCCCCCACAGGTATGGTTTTCCAACATCTCTGGGGATTATATGACTTAATCGACAGCGATTTATTTCAAATCTCCGGGTATGCGCAGCACATCATGAAATGGGATCAAACATCCCAATACTGCGGCAGATGCGGTGCCCAAACGAAAAACTCGCAAAATGAACGGGCGAAAATATGTGAAAACTGTAACTTAATCAGCTATCCCAGGATTTCACCCGCCGTCATTGTCGCCGTTGTTAAAGAAAACAAAATATTACTCGCCAAATCGAGCCGCTTCAGGCACAGGGATATGTACAGCGTACTGGCCGGATTTGTCGATCCCGGCGAAACCTTAGAAGAATGCGTGAGCAGGGAAATAAAAGAAGAAACTAACATCGAAGTAGAAAATATAAAATATTTCGGCAGCCAACCCTGGCCCTTCCCTGATTCTTTAATGGTTGGGTTTACCGCCGACTATAAAAGCGGGGAAATATCCATAGACGGAGACGAAATCGTTGCCGCCGATTGGTTTGCCCCGGATAAACTGCCCAATATCCCCGGTAAACTTAGCATTGCCAGGAAATTGATCGATCGGTTTATACAGGCCGCTTAAAAATCGCCTGCAGTGGGGGTTTAATATTATTTTTCCCGGGTAAGCGCATTTTTTGAGCGTCCCCAAATCCCTATCCCCAAACCCTATCGTCCCATAACCGGGAAATGTGTGAGTAGCGGGAACCCGTTAACCTGACGTGGAGCAAAAAAATTTTAACTTTATTCTCAAAACTGAAAAGTTATTCAAAAAAATATTGAAAGTTTAATATTTTTGTGCTATATTAATATTTAATAATAAAATGGACTGTGCTTTTTGCACATGATATAGTCATGTAATGGCATAATAAATATCCGGGGGTAAGGATGGCGATAAAAATTAATTTGAGCAATTCAAAATGTTCAGCCCGTGTCATTATCCATATAGCGATACGTATAACAGGTGTATTTCTTTTTCTTCTCGCCGCGAGTTTTTGCTCGATAGAAAAACCGGCCGAACCTCGTCCCCCGGAAATTAGGCCGGAAATCAAACTGGTAGACGCCACCGAATCAGTAGGTCTTACAAAATTTACCCGTACTTTTGGAGCAGCCGCAGTGGATATAAATAACGATTACAGCGACGACCTGATTATATCCAACCACGGCTGCTTACCTTCTCTTTACCTGAATATAAACGGCATATTCGAAGATCACTCTTTTTTACTCCCGGAACAAAAGACACATGACCTCCACGGCGTCACAGCCGTAGACTTAGATAACGATGGCGATAAGGACTTAATTTTCGCCGGGGGAGGCAGCGACGGCATCGGCGCCGGCCATGCAAATAGACTGTATCGGAATTTGCTTAGCGAAACCGGGGCGCCGGCCTTTGACGATATCAGCCTGGAACCCGGGATATCATACCCACCCTGGAGAGCCAGACATTTTTTACCCCTCCCCGGCAGCGGCGGTTCTTTAATCGATCTCTACCTGGTCTGTCTTTCCAGGGAAAATTGTCCGAACATCTATTTCTCAAATCACAGCGGCAGCCAAATAGAACTGCTGGCGAATGAATCACCCGACCTGAACCGATCTTTTCACTCCAAGGGAAAAGATATATTTTTCGATTATGACAGGGACGGCGACATGGATCTTTTGATCATTTTAAAATGGAAACCGGCTATTTTCGAGAGGATAGAAAACCGTTACCTGCGGAACGATTCTATTCTTCAAAAAATATTAAGGGTTACGTGTGTAGGGACTGCCGATCTAAACAATGACGGCTATCCTGATTTATTCTTCGGCACTCTGTCGCCGGAATCCGGCGGAGATAATATTTCATGCGATGATAAAGAGATTCACTTTGTGGTTAAAAAACAGGAAAATGACCCGGCGGATAGGATAAGTTTTAACAGCACAGGGGAAGCGATCGCTATCGATTTTATATATCGAATTCCAGGGAAGATGGTAACCGACGCTGCCGATATTTTTATCGGCCAAAACAAACGAAATCCCCTGGCCAGGAAAACGTCGATAGACGCCGAAACCGCCGCGGGTGAACCGCTGCTCGATGAACCGGGAACATACATATGGAAAGAGCCGGGAGCCGGACAGTGGCATGTGACCTGGGTATACAGCGAAACCGAAAGCGAGGAAAAAGGAAAGATTACCGCCGGAGTAATCACGGACTTGCTGCAGCAAGACTTAGAGACGTTACCTGCTCGAAAAACACAGGACCGGGTATTCATCAATAAATTGGGCAAAAAATTCGAAGAATTCCAGGGGATCGATTTAACTCACCATCTAATTACCCGTTCAGTCACCATGTGTGACCTGGATAACAACGGTTTCGTGGATATTGTAGGGATTCGAGGCAGCGAAGCCGGGCGATACAATGGCGAGCCCTTTGTTCTTATAAATCACGGGATGCTCCTTTTTGAATTCAAAAATATAATGCAAAATAGAGAGGACGATATTTATCAAGCAGATCAATTGATCTACGGATTCTTTAATGATGATGGGCTGCCCGATCTTTTTTTTACCAACGGAGCCGGCCTGAACCCGGGGTTTTGCGGTCCCTATAAACTATTTCTAAACTATACGGAGAACCCGGGGAATTATGTGATCCTGGAGTTAGAAGGCACTACCGCAAATAAAGACGCTCTCGGGGCAGAAGTGGAAATTTTCACTCCAGGAGGTGATTTTTTAGGTTATCGCCGGTTAGGCGCGGGCTTCAACAGGAGCCAGAGCAGCCACAAAATTCATTTCGGTTTAGGAGATTACAAAGATAAACTTTTTACACGTATTAAGTGGCCCGGAACTACAAATTGGGACGAAAGAGAAGTAACCGCCAATAAAATAAATTTTATCAAACAATAGTTACAAAAATTTCTATTTGTTTTCTGTTCAATATTTGGTATAATAAGAACCGCTATGAAATATAGAAAGGCTTTGCTCGAAAAGGAAATGCTTTTTTTGCCTACACTGCTGTACCTGAACACCTGTTTTCCCCCCCCGGCACGACAAATAAAAAGAAATCATAAATTTTATTATCCAGGAGCTTAAAATGAGCAATAATGAAAACCAAATCCCGGAACCGCCCGAGACTACGGGATTAGACGAATTGGAAGAACTGGCAAGAGGCCCTGAAGACGAAAATCGCGACTCAGGAGAAGTAAACTTAAGAGTAATCCCGGGACTGGCGGAACTCGAATCCCGCGAGGAAAAAAAGTCCTCATTGGGACTTTTTACCTTGATTCTTTTGGTTCTTTTGATCTTTGCGATACTAATGTATCATTTAAATACCGAGCGGGAAAAAGAACTTCTTACAGCCAACCTGGATGTATCGGCTCCGGCTGCAGTAACCCAACCGGCCGACAATGAAGATGCCGTTTCCCGGGCTGTCGGACCTACGACGGCGCCCCAAAAAGTCGTCCCGAAAAAAGTTACACTTTCAGAAGAAGACCTCACCGGCAGCGCAAAATTAGCGATAAGGGACCAGGGGGCGCTTATATCCGTAGAAAAAGATCCGGAAATAGCTGCCGTCGGCGAAGCCTTCAGGAAACGGGTGGAAATGATCCACGGCTTCAAAAGAACAACGGCCCCAAAAGACGGCACTGTTACAGAAACCGCCAGGGGCGTAGTCCAGGGTTTCAGGATTAATAGCACCCGCGTTAAAAAACAAAAAAATATCATTAAAGACGAAATCGTGATCTCTACTCCTTCAAGGGGAGTTTTTGTGGTTAAAAACAATGTACTGGACGGCTTAAGAAATACCACTTATGAGAAACTGTACCGGGATTTAGAGCAGTCGGGGATCAGGGTGCTGAAAGACACCGATTCAGCCAAAGGAATTGTCAAAATTCGTTTCCGGGTGACCCGGAGCAGCGGGGGATCGTCCACTGTGAATGAATTCTTAATAACCGGACAAAGATTGGGTAAAATAGAAGTGGATATGACCATCGCACAGATGGAAGCAGCAATTCCTAAAGAGTATCGTTTTGTCAGGAAAAGGCTCTCCCATGAAGGCGAATTTTACAACGTGATTAAGGTATTCGATGAAAAACAAAACTCGCTCTTTTTCGTGTACGAAAAAGACCACAAAGTATGGGGCATCCAGGTAATAAGCAATAAGTTCAAAACCCGTAACGCTATCGGCATAGGGAGTACTTTAGGAGATATTAGGATATACTACGCTAGACCGAAAATCTGGAGCGCCAACGAAAACGTGCCGCTGGTTTCCGTTTCCGGGATCGACGGTATTTTTGTGCTGGAGTCCGAAGGCACCGATTTTGATAGGCGTGTATTTCCTAATAGCGCGAAAATCGTATCTATCATTCTCGGCGGTTCGCCTTTCTTAGAACAAACGCCCTGATTCCTTTGCCTCCGGCAGCCCCTCCTTTTAGCTCCGCTGGCCCTGCCGGGGGCTAAACTTTTG
>JAGLSW010001247.1 GCA_023135565.1 Candidatus Aminicenantota bacterium
CTTTTGAAAAAGTTTGAACAAAACTTTTATTGAGCCGCTTCGCGGCAATTTTTTTTATTAGAATCAACTATATGATGAACTATTGGAAATTACTTTTACGAAGCCTGCGTTTCTACCGCAAAAGCCACCTGCGCGTCGTGCTGGGTACGTTGATCAGTACGTCGATCTTAGTGGGCGCTTTGGTCATCGGCGATTCCGTTAAGTTCAGCCTGCGGCAAATCGTATTCGATAGGCTGGGAAAAACCGAATTCGCTTTAAGTGCGGGGGATCGTTTTTTCCGCGCCCAAATCGCGGCGGACCTTTCAAAAGAACTAAGCGCCCCGGTGGCCCCGCTGCTGCAAACCGGGGGTATCGCCATAGCCGCTGGGGGGCAGCGCCGCTTGAACAATATCCAGGTTATCGGTGTGGACGCCCGTTTCGGGGAAATCGCCGGTGTGAAAGACTTCTATGATAATATTCCGGCGGATGAAGCGATTATCAACCGGCAGTTGGCTGCCCGGCTGCAATTAAAGAAAGGCGATGAGTTTTTAGTACGCTTGCGTAAATTAGATTTTATTCCTAAGGACGTACCGCTTTCTTTGGACAGTGATCTCAGTTCCGCCCGGCTTTTTAAAATAAGAGCTATTGCCGCGGACTCACAGTTCGGCAGGTTTAATTTAAAAGCCGATCAAATTGCGCCCAGCACGGTCTTTATCTCTTTATCTGAATTGTCTCGACAGATGGGATTCGAGGGCAGGGCCAATGTGCTGCTAATCGCGGAAAACCCGAAAAGTGCTTCAGGATCCGGGAGAAGCGAAAATAATCAAAAGCTTTTGCGGGGGGTCAAGGGGGGCAGTTTTCTCGAAATGCGCCCCCCTTGCCGCCGGAGGCAAGATATGCAAGATGCGCCGCACCCCCGGAGGCAAGTCGCTGAGGCTTTTAAAAAATCCTGGTCGATAGCTGATCTCGGTCTTGAAATAATAGCACTTCCCGGACAGGAAAGAATCGAAATGAGAAGTAAACGCATTTTTTTAGATCCTGCGGTTGTAGAAGCAGCCTTAAAAACATACAAAGATGCCCAACCTGTACTCACCTACTTTGTCAATGAAATAGGTATTGGGAACCGGGCTACTCCCTATTCTTTCGTTTCGGCTCCCGGTACGCCTATTGCGCCTCCCGGCATGAAAGAAGATGAAATCATCATCAACGAATGGTTGGCCCGCGACCTGTTGGCGGTGAAAGGCGACCGCATCCGGCTTACTTATTATGTACTGGGCCCGACGCGGGTTTTGCGTGAAGAGAGCGCCGGTTTCCGCGTCAAAAAAATCGTGCCTTTAAAAACCCCTTACTTAGATAGGGAGTTGATGCCTGAATTTCCCGGTCTAACCGGTGAAGAGGACTGTCGTGACTGGCATCCCGGCATCCCCGTGGAGCTTGACAAAATCCGCGATAAAGATGAAGTCTATTGGGAAAAATATCTCGGTACCCCGAAAGCCTTCGTCACTCTAAAAGCCGCACAAAACATGTGGCGCAATCATTTCGGAGACGTGACGGCGATTCGTTTCAGCGGCTTAGATAAAAAAGAAATCAAAACTAACCTGATCCGGGAATTGGACCCCGCTTTATTCGGCTTTGTGTCCCGGGAAATCAAAAAAGAAGGGCTGCGCGCCGGCGCTGAATCGGTAGATTTCGGTCAACTTTTTCTCGGTTTGAGTTTTTTTGTTATCGCAGCCGCCTTGTTGTTAACCGGGCTGTTATATGCCTTTAATGCCGAAAAACGTTCCCAGGAAAACGGCCTGCTTTTAGCATTGGGTTTTCCCCGCAAAAAAGTGCGCCGTTTTGTGCTTTTGGAAAGCGCGGTGATTATTTTAATAGGCAGCCTTTTAGGCGCAGCCGCCGGGGTATTGTACAACCAGGTGATACTATATGCGTTAAAAACAGTCTGGCAGGGTGCAGTGGGCACTTCGGCGCTGCAAATTCATGTAAAACTTTCCACCCTGTTAACCGGTGCCGCGGTGGGGATTATTTTCGCTTTTTGCACTATTTGGTCGGTTACCGGCAGGCAGTTTAAGCAGCCGGTTACAGGGCTGCAGCGGGGTCTTTCCCGGCTCGAAACCCTGCGGCGGAAAAGCCCCCGTCTTAGTGTGCTGTTGAGTATATCGAGCTTGATCGCGGTGATCGTCATATTGTCGCTGACAAAATTTGAAACCGGCAGGGACGCTTTTATGTTTTTTTTCACAGCCGGGATACTGCTTTTGGTGAGCGGGACGGCGTTTCTAAACGTGCTGCTGTACCGGCTGGGGAAAAAACGGGCTGCGTCCGCGGCCTATGAGGTGCGGGGCAAACTAAACCTATTTAATATCGGTGTGCGCAATAATATAAGGAAGCCGGTGCGCAGCATTACCCTGACCGCGCTGTTGGCCTGTGGGGTATTTATAGTGTTTACTGTGGGCGCAAACCGGGTGGCAGCCACGAAAGATACGGAAAAAAGAGAGTCCGGCAGCGGCGGTTTTGCTTTGTACGGCGAAAGCGTGATCCCCGTGTTGTACGACCTGAACAGTGAAAAAGGCAGTCGTTTTTACGGGCTGGAATCTATCAACGCAAAAGGTGTTCGTTATGTCCAGTTCCGGGTTAAAGAGGGCGATGACGCCAGTTGTTTAAACCTGAACCGGGTGGCGCATCCCCAGTTGTTGGGCGTGGCTCCCGGCGAACTGGCTAATAGAGGCGCTTTTACTTTCGTAAAAACCAGCGCGGAAGTAGACCCCGAAAATCCCTGGGCTGTTCTCCAGCAGGAATTGCCCGGCGGTGTTGTGCCTGCTGTGGCGGATCAAACGGTCATCTTGTGGGGATTGGGAAAAGCGGTGGGCGATACCCTTTCCTATGTTGACGAAAAAGGCGAAACCTTCAAAATAAAGCTGGTCGGCGGGCTTGCCAATTCGATTTTCCAGGGGAATCTAATTATCTCCGAACAGGTTTTAAAAGAGAAGTACCCATCGTTGAGCGGGTACCGTGTTTTCTTGATAGACGTGCCCCCAATTGGAACTGCGGCAGGATCGACGGCCCCAACCGGTGAGGGAACAGGTATCGAGCAGGAGCTTTCCCGGCTCATGCAGGATGTGGGTTTGGATTTGATGCCTGCTTCGGCCCGGTTAGCTGAGTTTAGCAGGGTAGAGAATACCTACCTGTCGATATTTTTAATGCTCGGCAGTTTCGGGTTAGTTTTAGGCAGCATCGGTTTAGGGATAGTTTTGTGGCGCAGCGTAAAAGAGCGGCAGGGCGAGTTAGCCTTGATGCGGGCAGTGGGTTTCAGTAGAAAAGCCCTTCAAAAAATGGTATTATCCGAATACCTGCCGGTATTGGCAGCGGGGATTTTTTGTGGAATATCAGCAGCTTTAATCGCCACGCTGCCGTCGATTTTGACGCCCGCATCGGGAATCCCTTATTTTACGATTTTTGTTTTGTTGGTTATCGTGGCGCTGAACGGTTTCGTATGGGTTTACTCAGCGGCGCGTTTAGCCACGAAAGGAGACCTGTTAGCAGCATTAAAAAATGATTAAGGGTGCGGCGCACCCAGCTTACGAGCCTCCGGCGGCCAAAAACCTTTT
>JAGLSW010001248.1 GCA_023135565.1 Candidatus Aminicenantota bacterium
AAAAATGGGGGCGGTGCGTGCAAACGTGCATAGTTGTAAATGTTGTGATAAAACCCGAGTTTACCACCAAAATCGCCACTTCCCTTATGGGCAGTGGCTTTCCAAAAAAATTATTAGACGTAATCCAAAATAAGCTCTTTTTTTGCGAATCTGGTCAAAAGTTCGTCTTGTTTGGCACAAGACGTGTCATTTTTCGTGCTGATTTTCCTAAATAATAGAAAAAAAATTCATTTAAATTCATATTTCCTCTTTATTAGACATGGTAAATATCTTCAAGGCGCATTATATATCAATAATATGTGTTTGTCAACATTTTTTTTATTAGACGTAATGATTGATGGGTATTTTTAATTTGATAGATATATCGGTGATTTTGCGTATTTAGAATCTCTCAAGTGGTAAACTTGGGATTAAGATAAAAATTATTAAAGTGTTTATCGCTTTTTTCATTTTCAGGTTCATTTTAATTAGAAAACTATGTTTGAGTTACTCAACCTATCTTTGAATCAAACCAAGATGAGCATAACCTCAAACTGTATTCTATCATAATTTTAGAAAAAAGGGAAACAAGAAAAAAAGTTTTCAGATATTCAAAAACAACCCAACAGCCAAGCATTCGCACCAATTTTTCTTGATTTACGCCTGATTCTAAAAAAATTAAATTCCATGAAACTGTAAAGCACGTTACCCAAACCAATAGCGTTTACGATTCCGGTAGATCTACTACTCTCCACACCAATCCGACTTGAATACCAATCCCGATAATTTGTACCCAACTGCATACTCTTTTCTTTATAGCTGGGAAGGGGCAGCCTCGACTCATCCAACATCATGGTAATCTCTTCATTTTCTTCAATTCCGACTGAAGCATTACAAATTTGACTCGAAATGAATGAAATCAAAAAACTAAAAAATTTTTTTTTGCGGTTGACTTTTTGTCGATTTTTTGGTCTAATTCTTATGTTATGGAAAAAATTGTTGTGCTAGAGAAGATCAATGAAAAAGAAAGATTGGATAACCCTGTTACATAGTATACACCAGGGCAATTGCATTTTAATGTTAGGCCCCGATATTGAATGCGTTACAAGTAACGGCAAGCCATGTACATTGCAAAACCTTCTGTCTCAGACTTTGGCTGATGACTTAGAGTCCTTTTACATTGATAGTGGCAATCTCAACCACACAGCGCAGCTATACAATGCAGAGTCTGGACGTAATGCTCTTGAACCAAGAGTCGTAGATTTCTATTTTAAGAAAAGAAAAATAGAAAAGAAACTCTATTCTCAATTAGCATCTCTCCCCTTTCATTTAATTATTAATTCAACCCATGACCTTTTGATTTTAGACGCTCTGAAAGAGATAGGAAAAAGCCCTATTGAAGAATATTATCATTTCAGAGGAGAAAGGAGGCGACTTGTTCAAACTGGAGATGTGTGCAGCCCATTGGTGTACTATATATATGGAAGCATAAAGAAGCCAGAATCACTTGTCCTTACAGAGGATAATCTTTTAGAGCTTTTAGTAGCGGTCATTTCGAATGAGCGACCACTTCCTGATAATATTCGAAGTAAATTAAGAGATAAAGAAACAAGTTTTTTATTTCTGGGATTTGGATTCAAACACTGGTACCTCCGGATATTGCTATATCTCTTGACAGCAAAGGGAACAAACGAAACTCGTTCATTCGCTTTTGAAAACTTTCACAAGAAATATATGACTGATTTTCAGCAAATAGTACTGTTTTATAAAAATGGATATAAAATAGAAGTGTTCAACAAAGATGTTCTCCGTTTTGTTGATGAGCTCTCGCAAAAGAATAAAGATTTTTCGAAGACAAAAAAAGAAAAAAACCTTGAAATCAAACATTTAGGGCCAATCCCAAAGGTATTTATAAGCTATGCCAGTGATGATCAATTATATTCAGAAGAGCTTCATAATCGTTTAGTAGAGGCAGGTATAGAGCCATGGTTAGACAAAAAAAATCTTCGAGGTGGTGACGATTGGGATGACATAATTACAGATCTTATCCGCGATGTTGACTATTTCATTATCATTCAGAGCGAAACGTTATCGCAACGAAATGAAGGATATGTCAATGTTGAGATAAAAGCTGCATTGAAAAGACAAAAGTTTTTCCGGCAAGGCATACTTTTTTTTGTCCCCGTAAGAGTTGATTCTTCTATGTTGCGATCGGAACTAAAAAAATTTCATGTAAATGATTTGAGAAGAAAAGATGGGTATAAGGATCTTATCGATTCGATAAAGCGTGATTTTCAACTCCGACAAAGAGGATAAAGATGGAAGTAAAAGAGTTTCGTTATCCAGGAGTTTTACCTTTTCAGGATACCGATTTGCATAGGAAATTGTTCTGGGGTAGGGAAACAGAAGCAAAATCCCTATTCCATTTGGTGCTTTCAGTTGACCATGTAGTAATCTTTGCTAAATCTGGAATGGGAAAAACCTCTTTAATTAATGTTGGACTCATAGAACCACTGAGAAATTCTAATTACCTACCACTCTTGGTACGACTTAATAATCCGCAAAAGGAACCTTTAGAAAACATTTACGAATATATTAATGAACATGTAAACCGATATAAAGTTGAATTTAAACCAGGAGACAAAAGTCATTTGTGGAATTTCTTTAAAACAAGTGAATTTTGGGAAGGCAATACTCTTCTTACTCCGGTTTTAATTATTGACCAATTTGAGGAGCTTTTTACATTAAATTATCCAAAAGAATTAAAATTAAAATTGGCCAAGCAGCTTTCATCTTTGGTTAGCTACGGAATTCCCACTGATGTCCAAAGTAAAAACAAATCAAGGAAATTTAATTTAAGCGAGGTGCCACCAACAATAAAAATAATTTTTTCTTTACGTGAAAGTTTTTTGTCAAACCTTGAAGAATTGTCACCCTATTTCCCCGGTATTTTCCAGAATCGTTTTTGGTTAGGACCATTAACGATAGACAATGCCAGGGAAGCCATTGAAAAACCAGCTTTACTGAAATCTGGAGTATTGCATAGTTCCCCCTTCTTTTATTCTGAAGACGTAGTCGCCACTATTTTAAAGTATTTAGGTAGATATAGATCCGCTCCTCATACAACCAAAACGGAAAAAGGAGTAGAACCTTACCAAATCCAACTTATTTGTCAATATATTGAAAATCTCGTTATAAAAAGCAACAAAAGCACAATTGACAGCAAAAATATTGGAGGTGAAGAAGGAATCAGAAATATTATAACAAATTTTTACGACAAACAAATTAATCAACTTGGAAGTGGAAAAGAGAGAAGAATTATTCGGCGATTGTGTGAAAAAGGATTAATAAGTGAAAGGGGTTATCGCTTGAGTCTTGAGGAGGGTGAAATCAAGAAAAATCATGGCGTTACCGATGAGCATTTAAAAAAATTAATAGATTGTCGCCTTTTGCGTGCCGAGTCCAGGATTGGGAGTAACTATTATGAACTCAGTCATGATACATTAATAGAACCAATTGTGGCTGCTGCTAAAACAAGAGAAAACACAAAAAAAAAGAAAATTTTTGTTAGTCTCCTGACTATAGGTGTTATTGTATTATGTTTAACCTTTATTATAATAGAAAGCAAAAAAAAGAGTATAGAAAGACTAAACCAATCACTTCATGATAGTGTGAACAGGGGTTATAATATTGATGTTTTTTTATATATAAAGGAAGGTGCTGATCCAAATTCCAAGAATTCCAAAGGTTATACGCCCTTGAGCATAGCAGCAGAAACTGGAAATAAAAGGATTTTATCACTTCTTATAGATAAGGGTGCTAATATCAATGCCCCAAACGTTGATGGTAGTACTCCCCTAATAACAGCAATAAAAACAAGAAATAGAAAAATTGTGGGGGTTTTATCTGAAAAAGGGGCTAATATAAACTTAACTGATAATGATGGCGATACTCCCCTGATAATAGCAGCAAAAACTGGACAGGAAAAAATTGTTAGACTTCTTTTAAAAAAAAAGGCTCTCATAAATTTAAAAAATAAATTTGGAGATACGCCACTCATTGTAGCTTCAAAAGCCGGGAATAAAAAAATTGTGAAAATTCTTTTAGAAAAAGGAGCGGGGATAAATTTAGAGAACAAATTCGGCGACACTCCTCTTATCGTAGCCGCAAAAGCTGGTCATGAAGATACGGCAAGCCTTTTTCTGGAAAAAGGAGCTAAAATCAATCAAGCCAACAAATTCGGCGATACCTCTCTAATGTTAGCAACTTACTGGGGGCATACAAATTTGACAAAACTTTTGTTGGATAAAGGGGCTGAGGTTAATCTCGTTAATAATATTGGCGATACAGCTCTTATTGATGCCGCAAAGATCGGAAATGTTGAAATGGGAAAGATGCTTGTTAAAAATGGTGCTGATCTCAATTTGAAAAATAAACTTATGATGAAAGCCTGGCATTGGGCAAAAAAGAAAGGACATAGAGAAATGACAGATTTTCTTGAGATGAAGACCCAGATAAGAATTAGAAATCTTAGGCAAGTATTATTATACAAACCTTTTCCTGAGAAATATATTCCTAAAAACATTAATAAGTTGGTTTCTGAAGGAATTAATTTCCAGAGGCAAGCATATAAAAGCGGTGACAACTTTTGTTCTAAATACACCCAGGCATTTAAAAAAATTTTGATCGCTGCAGAAACAAGTAAGGATGCTTTTGCTATGTATTTGATCAGTAGGGCTTATACGTATGGGCTCGGCGTCAATCAGGATTTTTCCCAAGCATTCAATTGGACAAAAAAAGCAGCGGAATTAGGTGATACTTGGGGCCAAAGCAGCTTGGCTTTTTTTTATCAATATGGATTAGGAACAGACGTTAACTGCAAAGAATCTTTGAAATGGTTCCAAAAATCTGTTGCTCAAGACAATCCCTGGGGAGCTGTTGGCCTTGGAGATATGTATTTGTATGGTTGTGGAAATGGAATAATATCTAGTAACTCTAAAAAAGCACTATATTGGTTTCAAAAGGCAGCGAAACAGGGTGAAGCAAGAGCTCAAAACAATTTAGGTGACCTGTATCGCAGGGGTATTGGTGGTGTAAAAGAATCTTTGGAGAATGCAACTCAGTGTTTTGAAGAAGCATCAAAGCAGGGAGATATTTATGCTAAGATAAGCCTTGGAGTTTTGTATAGAGTTGGGCAAGGTAAAAAAAAATCCTTTGAGCAAGCTTTCCGGCTTTTTTTAGAAGTAGCAAAAAAAAATTTTGATTATGCTCAGTATTTTGTCGGTTGGGCATATGAGCATGGCGAAGGAGTCGAGCAGTCTTTCGTGGAAGCAGTGAAATGGTACCGTTTAGCCGCAGGTCAAAGACGTATTGAAGCTGAGAGTCGTCTTAAAAAACTTGGTAGAAAACTCTAATTATGTCAATGCGTGTATAGCTCGGACTGAGTTGAGCGACGTGCTGGTCATTAACTTCATAAACATCATGTCAAAACGGATACAGTCTACTTCTTGATTAAAAAATAAAACATGCCTTCCCGTTTTAAATGACCGGCGGTCAACTCGCTCTGTTCACCCAAACCGGTAAAAAAATCTACCCTGCCGGGAGAACGAATAGCGCCCCCGGTATCCTGGTTCATCACAAAACCCCTGTGCTCAACCCAGCCGCTCAATTCGCCTTTGTCATCGAAAACCGGTAGTTCAGTCTCCACATAACAAAGCGCCCCTTTGGGGAACAAACGGTAATCTAAAGCAATACTGCGATAGGGCGTCAGCGGCACCTGGATGTTTCCTAAAGGCCCTTCTTTCACCACCCGGAAAAACACATAACTGGGATTATAATTAAATATCTCCTCCATCTCATCGGGATGTTCCTCTAAGTATTTCCTGATACCCTGCATGGAAAGCTTTTCCCGGGCCACCAGTTCCCGTTCCAAAAGCAGGCGTCCGATGGCCCGGTACGGGTGGCCGTTGGCTTCGGCATAATTGACTCTTAAGGTATCGCCGCTGTCTAATTCCACCACCCCGGAACCCTGGATTTGTAGAAAAAAAACGTCGATAGGATCGTCGATCCAGGCGATTTCTAATTTTTTGTCCGCCAACTTTTGTTTGTAATCGATCTCGTCGCGGGAGTAATAGGGCACGATGGTTTTATCGTCTCCATCGGAAACCCTGCCGCGCAAGATTTTAGGCAAGTGTCTTATCTTCTCTTTATACTTTTCATAAAAAGGAAACTGCGACAGGTCTATACGGTACAACCCCCCGGGTTTTTTATACAGCGGGTAACGATAGGTTCCGGACCGGGTTAAAGAGCCTTTTAACCTGGCCTCATAATAGCCGGTATATAGAACGCGGCGGGCAGCGCTGCGGTAAAAGGTGTAATGCCGCTTTACATAGCGGAGGAAATCCTCGCTCAAACCCAACTCTTTTAACTTATCCCCGAAATCCCGGAGACTCTCTTTTACATCTTCGACAGTATAGATTGTTTCGCCGTAGTTAAGTTTTTTCGAAGGCTCGAGGCGCTCCAAATACCGCAAACTGAAATCTAAAGAACGCAGCAGGGCCTGCGTTTCTCCGCCATCGCTAAGCTTCGGGGCCGGTACCGGGCGCAGGCTGTTCTCTCTTGTCCAGTCTACCGGCTCCTTTAAAAGATAGTAGTAAAAAAAAAGAGCCAGCCCCGCTATCAGGATAGCTAAAAAGCTTGCTAAAAGAATTTTTTTCTTATTCATCGTAACACCACCGTCAGGTAAAAATATAAAGCCAGGATTTTTTATACCGGGAAAACCGGGAACCTAAAAAACTCATTATACCATAGGCGACAATTTTTTTGTTTTTTTTACTTTTGCTCTTGAAAAAAAAATTCCAATATGATAGGGTTTCATTTCGGAGGTCAGTCCTTTACGATTACGTAAAAAACAGTTAGGAAAATCTCGAGGAGATTAAGAAACCCAATGACATCCGGTGGATGAAATGATTTTCGATTGGACGCAGCAGGATTGGCGGCGGGTTGTATTTTCGCCTTTAAAGGCCGGGACGTTTAAGCTTTTGCAAAAAAAAAAATTTTGTGACTAAAGTAGTGACATTTTCCTTTAAGCCTGTTATAATTTTGTACTGATAACAAATTGGGTGCGGGGTCGGCGGCCCCGCCCATAAAGGGCCCGGATATTACATACCCGGTTAGATTGCCCCGAAAAGCTGTTATCTTAGCAAATTTTCATCCAATATAAGAAAAAATAAAAAAAATGGGAGGCATCATGAGCAAGATTTTAATGAAAGAAATTAAAAATGATCCTGATCTCGAAGGCTATACTCTCGCTAATCTGCCCCTTTTGAAAGAACTGAAAGAGCTCTGCCAGGCAGCGCCTGTCTCGGTTTGTATCGAAAGGGCAAAACTTATCACCGAGTATATGAAGGATCCCGACGACCCCTATGAGTCCCCGGAATTAATCCGAGCGAAGGCAGTCAAAAATTACATGAGTAACCGGGAAGCCATTTTCCATACCGGCAGCAGGATCGCCGGCTCATCCACTTCAAAAGAGTTGGGCGCGCCGGTTTTCCCGGAACTTGGGACAGGTCTCAGTATCTGGCCGGAATTGGATACTATCAGCACACGCAAAGCCAATCCACAGTTGCTGACGAAAGAAGAAGCGAAAATTTTAAATTTCGACGTTTTCCCCTTCTGGTTGGACAGCACTATCCTGGAAGCCACCAGGCACAGGGCGAAGAAAGAAAACGATCAGGAAGTGCTGGACGGCATAACCTTATTTGAACGGGTAGTTTTCTTTATTGCTGCTAAAACGGGCTGCATATCCCACACCACCCCTTACTATGAAACGGTGCTGGAAAAAGGGCTGAACGGCATGATCGAAGAAGCCGATAAAAAAATTGAAGAACTGGACAAGGTGACGGAAAAGGCTAAGATAGACTTCTACAAAGCCATGCAAATCTCCATGCAGGGCATCATCGACTATGCCGCTAACCTGTCGAAAAAAGCAGCCGAATTAGCCGAAGAGGAAACCTCGGCGGATAAAAAGGAAAACCTCCTGGCTATGGCTGAAGTCTGTGCGAACGTCCCGGCTAAACCCGCCGGTTCTTTCCGCGAAGCGGTCAATTCCCTGTGGATTTGTCACGTAGGCGTATTGGGTGAAAACATCAACATGGCTATGGGCCCCGGCAGGTTGGACCAGGTGCTCTACCCCTACTTCAAAAAAGATGTTGAAAAAAACAAAGTTACCATACCGGAAGCCTTAACCCTTATCGGCAGCTTGTGGATTAAAATAGCGGACAACACCAACTTAGTGCCCGAAACCTCTGAAAAGCTTTTCGGCGGCGCCGGTTCCGTACCCGCGGTAACCTTAGGCGGCGTCGATATGGACGGTAAAGATGCGGTTAACGATTTGACCTACCTGATGCTCAAAGTAACCGAACTGCTGGCTATCAAAGACCCCAACGTTAATGCCCGTTTCCATGAAGATGTAAACAGTAAAGAATACATAGACCGGGTCAGCCGGGTGATTATAAATACCGGGGCCATACCGGCAATGTACAACGATAAAACCAATATCGACACCTTATTAAACCAGTACAAAGGCCAGGACGATACCGTCACCCCGGAAAAACTGGAAACTTACACCAAACATGCCCGGGATTATGCGGTTATCGGCTGCGTCGAATTAGGCAGCGCCGGCCGGGAATATTCCGCCTCATCTTCCCTGATAGTGAACCTTACCGCCGCCATGGACATGGTTTTTTGCGGCGGCCAGCGGCCCTATCTCATGCCCGACATGCAAATCGGCCCCAAAACAAAACTGGAAGACTTAAAAACCTTCGCCGATTTCCGCCAGGCTTTCGAAGCTCAAGCGGCAGCGTTTATTAAGAAAGGCATCGCCTTTAATGAAGCCATGGGCCAAACCTATCAAGAAATCCTGCCCAGTCCCTTGATGTCGGCCTTTTTCGAAGGCCCCTGGGAAAAAGGTATGGACCTCGCCTTCGGAGGCGCCGTTTACAACTCCTCCGGCACCACTCACATCGGCTTTGCCGATGTCTGCGATTCCCTCAATGCCGTGGAATGCGCTGTTTACCGGGACAAAAAATGTACCCTGGAAGAAATGGCCGACGCCTTGAACAATGACTTCGAAGGCCACGACAAGCTGCTGGACTACCTGAGGAATACGGAAAATGTACCCCGCTACGGCATGGACGATTCCGCGGAAGAAAATCCTATCGCGGTTCCGAATTCACAAAGGATGATCGATTTTCTCTACGAACTTTACCAATCTCACACCAACTACCGGGGCGGCAAATACCGGCCCGCTTACTGGACAATGACCAACCATGCCGGTTTGGGAACCATCGGCCGGGCCCTGCCCAGCGGCAGGAGAGCCGGTCAGTTATTTTCCAGCGGAATTACCCCGGCTTCGCAGTTGGCCAAAGACCTAACCGGCGTTTATAATTCGGTAGCCAAATTAAACCACAAACATATCCCCGGCTGTGTAGCTTTTAACATGAAGTATACCCGTGAAGAGGACAGCGGCAATGGCAGCAGCAAAAAATACCGGGACAATTTCAGGAAGATGGTGGAGGCATACTTCAAATCCGGCGGCATGCAGGTGCAGTTTAACGTTCGAAACTATCAATATCTTATCGACGTGATGAAAAACCCGGCGAAAGATCCCCACTTAATCGTCAGGGTATCGGGTTACTCCGCCTATTTCAAAGATTTGAACGAACCTATGAAATGCGAGTTGATCACCCGCAGCCAATACAACCTGGAGAGTAATCAGTTAGATACTTTAACTGTAAAGCTTAAATACCAGGGCGAAGGAGGAATAGAATAATGAAGGCGATAATAAATTTTTTTAAAAATATAATCGATAAATGGCGGCAGCGTTCTTTGAAGAAGGTCGAAGAACAGATAAAGGAAGTTCTCCTAAAACTCACCGAAGACAGCAAGTTAATGGACAATTTCCTGGAACTTTTGCTGGAAATGATGCGCCTGATGTTTTGCCTTAACATCGCTCACTACAAGAAACAGATCAGGGGTTTCAACGGTACTTTCGTTTTCATTAGCAAGGATGGTAAAATCGCCTCTTCGGCCATCTTTGCAAACAACAAAATGAAAGTGAAAAAAAAGGCGGTGCCCGATTACGATATCAAGATAATTTTTAAAGATGGACGTGCATTGGGCGAACTCATGTTGTCGGGATCTCTCGATGTGTTGACCTTTATGCTGGATGGAAGGATCAGTCCTGAGGGCAACTTAAACTACCTGTTTAAATTATCCTATATGGTGATGCACCTGCAAACCGCATTCAAGCTGAAACTGCCTAAAAAATAAAAAATTTAGTATACTATATAGGGTGGGGGCGCCGCCCCCACCGGTTCCCCCACGGGCTTGCCTCCGGCGGCCCTGC
>JAGLSW010001249.1 GCA_023135565.1 Candidatus Aminicenantota bacterium
CCCGGCAGGGACCTGCCGCGAAGCGGCTTAACGCCACCCCACGCGCGTGGGGCCGCCGGAGGCAAGTGGTAAAGGCCGAAAGCCGGATGCCGATAGCGTGGTGCGGTTAGGTGGGAGCAGCAGTTCCCCACCTAACCCGGCACCACTTTTCGAGGAGACATTACCAAACCGCTCCAGGAGGTAAGCATGTCTATATTAAAACTAAACACGTAAACTCTTGCCGACATCTTTTATGGCCTCGAGAGAATCGCCACCGGTCTTTTTATCGAGATGCCGTGCCTGCCGGCATTCTTTAGGGCGTGGCGGGATATGGATGGAAAAAAAACTCCAATCAGGTCGCACACCTTTTCTATAAGACCTGCGGTTGTACATCCCGGCAAAAGCCAGTTTCGCTCCCTTAAGGGTGCTGTAACACCGGTCGGTCAAAATAGACTTGCCCCGGAAAACCACTAACCGGTAATTATGTCCCTGAACAGCAATGCAAACAAAATTCAGACCATACTCAGCCGAATTCAGGAGTAGAATAACCTCTAAACCGGCGCTCATTTTTTCTCCCGGCGTTTTTTCCTGTTTCCCGCCCCGGATGCTATCCCGCTTACCGCCATGCCTGTCGGCTGCCCTGTTGGGGTCCCTGTCGTTCGCCGGCCAACAATGTATAAAATTGATAAATAGTCATTCATGCCACACTCATTATACCAAACGGAATGGTTTTGTCAAGAAAACTATCTAATATATAGATATATTTTTTTATTTTTCTCAGTACCGGGTAGTTACAAAAAATTTAAGTTGCTATCGGCAGCGCATTCATGTTATAATAAATATTCAGGAATAAGGAAAAATGATAGAAATTTCACCTATCCCAGGCACTTTTATGGTCTTAGACCGGGCGTTTGTCCCGGGGATTTTTTATAACCCGGGATTTTTAGAACTCCCGGTATATTAAACGAATATGACGGAAAAGCCGGAGACAGAAAAACTCATTCGCATCGACCAGGTCATGCAGTTGTACAGCAGCCTGCCTATTGGCGCGGGGATCACCCTCCTGGTGGCCACAGTTCTCCTAATCGCCCAATGGCCCGTTATCCCACATCCTGTTCTTTTGTCCTGGTGGGGATTTATGATAACCGTCACCATCGCCCGGCTGCTGTTGTGGCGCAGCTACTGCCGCAGCATACCACCTCGTACAGACATCGAGACCTGGGCCAAAAGATTTTTTACCGGCACGGTGTTTTCCGGTCTTACCTGGGGCAGTTCCGGCTTGCTTCTATTCCCGGAACAGGAACCGGTACACCAACTGGTTTTAATCCTGGTGATTACCGGTATGTCCAGCGCAGCGGTGACTACCCTATCCGCTGTGTGGGAAGATATTACCGTCTTCCTCTGCCTCATGTTGATGCCCATTATTACCCGTTTTTTTCTTTTTGGCGACGGCCCATCCCTGGTCATGGGAGCCCTGACTATGCTCTATCTCGCCGGGCTGCTGCTTGCCGCCCGGCGCATGTACAACACCATTCAGGAAGCATTAAAACTGCGCGTCTCCGAACTTCGCCATGAAACCGAATTGCTGGAAAGTGAAGAAAAATACCGCACCGTGGTGGAACGTTCAAATGACGGTATCGTCATCATCCAGGACGGCGTCATCATATATGTGAACAAGCGCATGGAAGAGATAAACGGGTACAGCACGGAAGAGCTTACCGGCGCCACCTTTGCTGCCTATCTCGCCCCTGAAGAAGTCCCCATCATAACCGAACGCTATAAAAAACGTTTGGCTGGAGAGGACGTTCCCCCTGTATATGAAACAGTGGCGATTCATAAAGAGGGTAAAAGAGTAGATATCGAAGTGAATGTAGGCACCATCTTTTTTCACCACAAAACCTCCGAAATTGCCATCGTGCGCGACATCACCGAACGGAAAAAGACGGAAGCAGCGCTGCGGGAAAGCGAAGACCGCTACCGGGCTTTATTTAACCACGCCTCCGATTATATATTTATTATAGACCCCACACATAGAGATGGCCCGGTTATCGCGGACGTTAACGAATATGCCTGCACAAAACATGGCTACACCAGGGAAGAATTGCTCGACAAACCTTATTCGATCGTAGATGATGTAGACAGCCAGCAAGAAATTACAGGTAAAACCCAACGCATACTGGCCGGGGAGATACTGAATTACGACTCAGTGCATGTGCGCAAGGATGGTTCTAAGTTCCCGGTGGAAGTTGCCGCCCGGCTTATCGTTGTCAAGGAGAAACCTGTCGTAATCGCCATTGTGCGCGACAGCACCGAACGAAAACATGCGGAAGCGCTAATCAAGAAAGCCCTGGCGGAGAAAGAAGTCCTGCTGAAAGAGATCCACCACCGTGTCAAAAACAATTTACAGGTGATTACCAGCTTGTTGAGTCTCCAGTCCAGGTATATTAAAGATGAGAACGCCTTAGATGTACTACGCAGCAGCCGGGAGCGGGTTTGGGCCATGGCCTCGGTGCACGAAGAATTGTACAGTTCGAAATCTTTATCGAAAGTCGATTTTCCCGCTTATATTCCCAGGTTGGCTAACCATCTTTTCGACACCTACTCCTTAAGCCGCGACCGGGTGCGTTTAGAAATGGAAATCGATGACATTAATCTCGATGTGGAATCGGCCATACCCATAGGCCTGATTATCAACGAACTGGTCTCTAATTCACTGAAATATGCCTTCCCCGGCTCCAGAAATGGGGAAGTCAAAGTGCAGTTGAGTCGAACTAAGAACGGCGACCATGACTATATATTGGTTGTACGGGACAACGGCGTCGGTTTACCCGGGAATTTTAGTATCGAGCAGAACGACAGTCTCGGCATGGTGCTGGTAAAGACCCTGGTGCGGCAGATGCACGGCGTTTTAGATTGTGATACAGATGACGGCGCTGTGTTTACCATAAAATTCAAAGGTTCGAAATCTAAAAAGTAACCGGGGAAGCTGCGGGAGACGCTCACGCGCGGCAGAAAAAAATAATTTATTTCTTAACGATTTCCTGTTGACATTAAGAACAATAGTGCTACAATGTTTTTTTCAAGACTAAGCATGAAAAAAAAGCCACCTAAGGGTATGAACTCGAAATATGAACAACATGTTGTTCATTACCGCCATGTAGTGGCACAATTTACTTCAATCTCAAATAACGGATACTAATATGAGGTATAAAAGATGTTTGCTGCACATAAAAAAACTATCGGCGCCCAACACACAGGAGAACCGCGGTGGAAATCTTAAAAATTTCAAAAGAAGATTTTAACTCTTTTATAGACGAAAAGCGGACGGCGTCCGCACCCCTTGAGGGACCTGGGGATAGCATATCCGGCCATGCGGAAAAATGGAAAACCATCGGGGTGGTCAAAAAAGGCGCTAACTTCGTTTTTGCCGAATTAAACTCAGCCGCAGAGCTTTGCTTAGATTATGATGTTACCGTTTTGCCCCCGAAAAAATATTTTTTACCCCCAAAAGAAACGCTGCTGAAATTTATTCCTAAAAAAGCTGAATCCTACGCCGCCGTCAACCACCCCGGGCCTATTGCCCTGATCGGCGTACATCACTACGACCTGGCGGCAATTCACCTGATGGACAGGGCCTTTTCCGAAGGCGAAAGGGATGAGCATTATATGAAACGAAGAGAGAACTCCGTGTTAATCGGTATCTATCCCACAAAACATTATAAATACCGCTTCTCCAGCTCCGTTATCAGGGGCCAGTTCCGTAAAGCCGCCGATATTATGCTGGTCGCTATGAACGGTTTTTTCGTGGTGGAAATTCTCACCGAAAAGGGGAAAAATTACCTGCAGGGCGCTGAACTGCAAGAAAACGACTTCTCCTTAGCAGACATTGAAGCAGCCGCGAATAAAATCAAAGACGACCAAAAAATTCCCCTGCCCATCGAATTGGTGCCCGAATTTTTAGAGAAGAACCACGATCATTCCGCCTGGGACTATTTCGGCGGGAAATGTTTTTCCTGCGCTTCCTGTGTGCTGGTGTGCCCCACCTGTTACTGTTTCGATGTCCGGGACGAAGTAGATCTGACGCTGGAGGCAGGCAAGCGCGTCAGGACCTGGGACAGTTGCATGCTGGAAGATTTTGCCCTAACCGGTGAAGGTTTTAATTTCCGGGCCGGCCGGGGCGCCCGTTTCAGGCACAGGATATACAGGAAAGGGAAGCATCTTTTTGAAAAATACGGTTATTTCGGCTGTGTAGGCTGCGGGCGCTGCGCCGGTTCCTGTACCGCCGGTATTGCCGGACCGGTGAAAGTACTGAAGTACATGCTGGAGCACAAGCAGTAACCCGGAGGAACGAATGGACAAAGAGCGCGGAAACACACAAAAGAAACGAAATAGTTCGCTGTACCTGCCCGAAGTAGCCACGTTAATAAATAAACGAGAGATGACCCCTGATGACAGTTTTTTTGAATTCCAGTTAAAAAACCGCTCATTAGGGCATCTGCCCGGGCAATTTGCCGAAATCTCGGTGCCCGGCATCGGCGAAGCGCCCATCTCCATCTCTTCTCCCCCCTCGAAAAGCAGGAAATTCGAAATGGTGATTCGCCGGGTAGGCAGTGTCACCGGCGCGCTTCATGCCTTAAAAGTAGGAGACAGCGCCGGCATCCGCGGACCTTTCGGCGCCGCTTTTCCCATGGCCGCATTAAAAGGGAGAAATCTCCTTTTTATCAGCGGCGGTATCGGCTTAGTACCGGCCCGGTCCGCCATTCTTTATGCCTTAGAACACCGGCAAGATTACAAAGATATTATTATTCTTTTCGGCTGCCGGGAACCGGCGCAGCGGCTTTTCACCGACGCCCTGGCCCAATGGCAAAAGCGCGAAGATATTATTTTCCACGAATCGGTAGACCGGACGAACGGCGCGCCCTGGCACGGTAATGTAGGCGTTATCACCACGTTGCTGCCGAAATTGGGAAAAGTAAACCCTGTAGACACTTATGCCATCGTAGTAGGCCCCCCCGTGATGTACAAGTATGTGATTATGGGGCTGCACGACATGGATTTTTCCGACGATCATATTATTCTTTCTTTGGAAAGAAGGATGAAATGCGGCGTCGGCAAGTGCGGTCACTGCCAGATGAATGATAAATATGTATGCCGGGACGGACCCGTTTTCAATTATGATCGCATTAAGCATTTGCAGGAGGCCATCTAATGAGCTCGAAACCGAAAGTCGCATTTTTTGATTTTGCCTGCTGTGAAGGCTGCCAACTGCAGGTTGCCAACCTTGAAGAAGAGATTCTCGTACTGGCGCAAATGGTGGATGTAGTGGAATTCCGGGAAGTAATGACCGGCGCCGCCCCCGCCTACGACATCGCCTTTATCGAAGGCTCCATCACCCGCCGGGCCGATGAAAACAGGCTGAAAGATATAAGAAACCGTTCGAAACTCTTAGTGGCATACGGCCAGTGCGCTGTTTCCGGCGGTATAAACAAATTAAAAAACCGCCGCCCCGGTATGGACGAAGTGAAAAAAGAAGTATACGGTGACAGCGCCGGAATGCCCCATTTAGACACCTACCCCACAAAAGCCATCGACGAGATAGTCGCAGTCGATTTTTACATACCCGGCTGCCCGGTAAACCGCGAAGAGTTTTTATGGGTAGTAAAAGAACTGCTCTTAGGCAAAACGCCGCGCTTGCCCAATTACCCCGTCTGCGTCAATTGCAAGCTGCAGGAGAACGCCTGTCTCTTCGATTTTAGTATTATTTGTTTAGGGCCATTGGCCCGGGCCGGCTGCGGCGCCGTCTGTCCCGCCAACGGCGTGGCCTGCTGTGCCTGCCGGGGCACCGTAGACAATCCCAACAAGAATGCCATGCATGAAATTCTTTTAAAATATAATTATACAGTAGAAGAAATCAAGAAAAAGTTCGATATTTTCGCGGTTGACCCGGAGGTACAGAGTGGCAAAAAATAACATCCACATCGAAGTGAACCACGTCACCCGCGTGGAAGGCCACGGCAATATCGTGGTCGACGCCAAAGACGGCCAAATAGAAAAAGTACAGTGGCAGGTTCCCGAAGCGCCCCGTTTTTTTGAAGCCATGGTAGTGGGCCGGGATTACAGCGAATTAGCCGTTATCACATCACGTATTTGTGGGATTTGTTCTATCGGTCACACCCTTGCCTCCCTGAAAGCCACCGAAGCCGCCCTGGGCATCGGGATTTCCGAAACCACCCGGTCTCTCCGCGAACTGCTGCTGCACGGGGAAACGCTGCAGAGTCACATCCTCCATATCGGGTACCTGGTTGTCCCCGACCTGCTGCGGGTAAACAGCGTCTTTTCTCTGGCGGAAACCCACAAAGACCTACTGCTCGCGGTCACCAAAGTGCACCGGCTGGCCAATGAATTATGCGACATCATAGGCGGCAGGACCACCCACCCCATCAGGGCCAGGGTCGGCCGGTTTTCCAAACTCCCCGAAAAGAAAGAATTAGAAGAACTAAAAAGCAGGTTGAAGGATATTCTCCCCGACCTGCAAAAAATAGCAGAAACAATAAAGGCGCTGGCAGACAATTTCCCTGCTTTTGAGCGCGAAACCGAATATTTATCTCTCACCCAAGCCGGTGAATATGCCTTTTATGGGGGTGATTGTATCACCAACGACATAGCTGAAACCATCCCCGTCAACCGTTACCGGGAAATAGTTAACGAGTACGTAGTGCCCCAATCCACCGCAAAATTCGGCAAATTCAACCGTGATTCTTTTATGGTAGGCGCACTGGCCCGGTACAATAACAATTTCCGGCAGTTAACGTCCCTCTCCACCCAGGCAGCGGAAATGTTGGGTTTAAAAGGAATCTCTTACAATCCTTTTATGAACAATATCGCCCAGGTAGTGGAGTGCGTATTTGCCGTAGAGAAGTCCATGGAGCACATCGACCGGCTGCTGGATATGGAATTGGCATTGGAAGCCGACAAAATAGAAGTCAAAGCCGGCAGCGGCGTCGGAGCAGTGGAAGTGCCCCGCGGTATCCTGTTCCACGAGTACGAATATGATGATAGGGGCGTTTGTATAAAAGCCAACTGTGTCATTCCCACCAATCTGAATCACAACAACATCCAGTTGGATTTTGAGAAAATGGCCCCTGAGTTTATGGAATTAGGCCCGGATGAACTGCGTTTTTATTTAGAAATGCTGGTCAGAGCCTATGACCCCTGTATCTCCTGTTCCACCCATTAGGCGAAAAAAGATGGAGCGCCGATGAAGAATATAAGCGAAGACCGCAAAGCCCTGACCATAATGGCCCATGACATCAAAGTCCCCCTATCCGCTATTATCGACCTCCTGGATGTAATTAGCAAAGGTTACGTGGACGACATGACCAAAATTTTGGAATTAGTGGGAAGGGCCAGGCAGCGGGCCGAAACGCTGGTGCGTATGCTGGACGATATCCTCGATTACACCCTGCTGGCCGATAAATCCTTGATGAAAAGGGAAGTCATCGACATTATCGACGTCATCGCTCATTCCGTTAAAATGATGAGCAACTATGCCGCCGCCATGAAAGTGACCATAAAGAACCGGGAAGATTTTAAAGGTGAAAAATTTGTATACGGCAACTATACTTTTTTGCTAAGAGTATTTAATAATATTATCATGAACGCCATCAAGTACAATAATGAGAGCGGGGAAATCTTTATCTCTTATAAAGAAGACAGCAAGAAAAAAGCGCTCTCTATCAGTATCAGGGACACCGGTATCGGCATCCCCCGTGAAGAAATCGGCAAAGTATTTAAGATTTTTGAAAGAGGCAAGCATGCCCGTAGAAATATAGACGGCAGCCTGGGATTAGGATTGGCCTTAGTGAAGCAGATAGTCGATGATCACTACGGCGAAATCGGCATAACCAGCGTCCCTGGAGAAGGCACTACTATCACCGTCACGCTGCCGCTTTTAGATCGAGAGTCCGCAGCGCAGGCGCCCGGTGACCGGCAGCAAAGAAACAAGGAGGAATAAATGAGTCATAAAATATTAGTAGTTGATGATGATCTCGATGTACTGGAAACACGCCGGATCGTATTGGAGCGCAACAAGTATGAAGTAGCCACCGCAGCCACTATCGGAGTAGCAAAAGAAATACTGGCAGGCGAGCAGATCGATTTAATCCTGTTGGATGTCATGATGGAGAAGGACAGTGACGGCTTTGTTTTTGCTCAATATGTAAAAAGCCGCGAGGAATACCGCCGCATCCCCATTATATTAGCCACCGCGGTAAATCAGCGCACCAAATTTAAGTTCGACATAGAGAAAGACGGGGATTTCCTGCCCGTAGAGAAATTCATGGAGAAGCCCATCGACAGTGATGATTTGATTGTCGCCATGCGCGGCTTATTAAAATAGATACCCTGACTATTTGCCTTCGGCGACCCTGCCGGGGGCCAAACTTTTGTAAAAGTTTGACCAAAACTTTTGTTTAGTTAAAATCAAAAACGCTCACCCGCTGCTTATTGCCTCCCCACGCGAGTAGAAGCAAAAACGCTGCCCTGCC
>JAGLSW010000125.1 GCA_023135565.1 Candidatus Aminicenantota bacterium
CCAATTTTAAGGGTCCATTATAATAATCGGGTATGAAGAATAAAAAAAGATCGATGGAAGAACGGCTCTACGCAGCCCAATTGACTGCGTCCAACGCCCAACAGTCCCCGGCAGTCAAAACAGCGCTGTCCCGCTACGGCTAAGGATTTACTTCTTTGCCTATTGGCTTCCATAAATAACCTCCTGACTTGTTGGTCTGTTACCATTCGATCCTCCTGTTTAGAATCGAATAGTTTAGTAAATTCTCGGTCTTTTAACAACCTTTTAATTGTCGTTGACCGGGAATTCTAGTTGTCGTCAGGAGGGAGTTCTAGTTGTCGTTGATCAACCCTCTTAGTTGACCGATTATATCCGGACTGCAACCGGCAAAAATTAAAGTTTATCTTCCTGGCTGAAATATAGGACAAGGCTGTCACGGTTGGTCATTAACATCTTTGCTGCCCAAACATCTTTTTTTAATAATTTGTCGATCTGCTGATCATAAAAATTTTTGATTTTCCTTTCCACTTCTACCTTTTCATTTTTTGTAAAATCCTCCATAAGATAAAGTAAGAATGGGAAATTATCACAGGCCGCAAATGTTTCAGTATAATCAGGGTAAATAGATACTATATCATCAAAACCCACAAAAAAAAATGCTCCTTTTTCCATTAATGCAGGCCCCAATTCTGCCCCACTGTGGCAGGAGTTAGTAAAAACCAGACCGTCCCGAAGCATATGATCATTTTCGTTTACTTTGATAAATGGATTCCCTTGAGGGTCATTGAAAGAATCCCGCGAGCCGTGGCAGTATGAAGCAAATAAAAACTCCCTGCCATTAATCTCAGATAACTTTTCTTCAACATAAACCGGGTTACATTTTTGGTCATTTATTTCTACTATTTCCGCATCGGGATAATTTTCTTTCAGATAACCTTTTATATATGCCGCACACTTTTCAAAATAATCATTTAATTTTTCATCTTTGTAGTATAAAAGTATGATTGGATTCACAACTGTTCCTTTCCCCTGGTGATTAGATCTATAGTCAATTTATTCAGATCTCTTTCAAATTGAAGCCCTAAAGGAGTACGCAGTCTAATTTCATTCAATATATCTGCTGCTGTAAATTTTCGTCCCTCCTTTGTCACCATTAAAACAGCGTCCGACTGCTTTGTTTTTTGAATCCAATCTTCAAGTGCACCGCCCGGAAAAATATTTAATTGATCCCGGATTTCTTTTATTTTGGATACGATTTTTGAATTGTCCTCAGTGCGTTTAAAAATGGCTCTGGCTTCATTGTTAATGAATTTCAAACAATCATTTGTGGTTTGAGTACTAATATTCCCTGAAATAATAACTACCGGAACCTTTTCATCGACTTCTCTTATTTCATCAAAGAGTTGATTCCCGGAAACACTTCTTTCCCCCATATACAGGTCCAGCAGGATAATATCGTACTGCCGGCTCTTTATATATTCCTGTGCCTTTTTCGAATCGTTGATAACCTTAACTGAAAAGCCCTCATCAAAAAGGCTTTGAACCAGTGGATCAAGGTCGTCTATATTGTCGTCGATATAAATAATTCGATCATTCATCCTGTTCCTCCTTTTTTACCGGCAGTGTGATTTTAAAAGAAGCGCCCCCCGGTTTAAACTCGCTGTCTACTAAGGTGATCTCTCCTTTGTAGGATTTCAAAAAGTTCTCAACTATATATAGTCCCAATCCAGCTCCACCCTGGTCTGCCGTAGTGGTAAAATAGACCTCACGAATTTTATCTCTATTTTCAGCAGGTATCCCGCATCCATTGTCGGAAAAAAGAATAATTATATTCTTCTCGCCTTCCTTATAAAGCGATATTTTAATTATTCTTGCTCCTTTTATATTACGCAGTGCTTTTCTCGAATTGGAAATCAGGTTTTCAATTATGATGCGGAAAGCCGACTCATTGGCTTCGATCGAAATGGAGGGGTCTAAAGATTTCCTGATCTCGATGCCTTCCTGTTTGAAGTTAAACTCATTCACTCCGATTAATTCGTTAATCAAAAGGCTTAAATGAAACGCCTTCGGTTCTTTATGTATCCTGGAAAAGTCAAGCATAAAATCCAATATTTTTACTGTCTTTGACATCTGTTCATAAATCCGGCGGGAATATTCGACAAATAACTTCTTCTTTTTTTCATATCGAGGCGGTATTCCATCTTTCATATATTCCGCCATGTCTTTATAATAAGCAGGCATTTTGTCTTTCATAAACTCCGCCGCACTTTTAATCTTATCTAATGAAATACTCAAAGCATGTGCTATCATTTTCGAGTATTCATTTAGAGATATAATACTTTGGTAGAGCTTTTCTTTATCCCGGAGCTCTTTTTGCAGGTCACCCTGTTTTTTAACACCTTTATTAAACTTCCTGCCTATGATCAGAACTAATTTTTGAACCGCCTTCAAAGCCGGTTTAAATTCATCGGGGACATTTTTAATAAGACTTTTGAGACTGCTTTTAACCTCCTTTAAATCTTCGCCAGCTTCTTTTAAATCTTCACCGGTTTTCTCTCTCTCTTTCTCTTTTTTAAACTTCAATAGTTTTTCCAATTGTCCGATTTGGTCAACGATAAAATCTTTTAACCTCCTATATTCCGGGCAGTCTATAAAATCCTGACGGTTTGTGGCATCTTCGATTTTTGGATTTTTTTCTTTGGTTATTTCAACGATGCCGATCAAGTCGTGGCTGCTAATTTTCTCAAAAAAACCGGACCACCGACGTTTATCTATCCCCAAAATATCTCTCTGTTTATTAATATCGTCGGTTAATTCAGCAAAAGGCGTCGTTATAATCCCATCCCTATAAATTTTTATCCCATCTATTCTATAATTTTTATAAAACTTTCTAAAATTTGCTTTTCCAGATTGATCAAAATAATAAAGTTTAAATTTTACAGGCCCGAAATTTTCGATTTTACTTTTCTCTCTTTCCATCTTCCCGCTCTTATCATCAAACTTCAATCTTTCCTGGTAAACTTCACAGCCTTCAATTTCAAAAAATTCAGTGGCAAAATCTACCGACCTGTTTTCAACCATATTATTTTTATATCGTTCAGGATATTCATTAGAATTCACATATATAGTAAAACCATATTCCAGGTGTGAACCGGGAGGCAGCACCTTCGTCAATTCCCAATAGACCCTTTCTATATCGTCTTTTTCCCAGGTTTCACGCAGGGGGCTTAAAGTTAGTTTTGTCCCATGTTCTCCCGGTTTTCCCGGTTCAAATGAAACTTTATGCTCGATATCGGTTAAATATATCTTTCGGGTGTTTTCCCACAACGCTGCTAATCTATTTATGTCCGCCCTGCTGCAGATACTTGCTGCGCGAGCATCCAATATTTCCTTAGATTCGATGTCCTCCGCCCAATAAAAAAAATTCCTGTTCTCCGAAGGATATAGAATTCCGACCTTTTCAAGTTTATCGATCTCGATTCCCGTTTCTTTAATTTCTTCTTTATCTATAGTACCGTTTTTTCCAATGTTATCATATTCTCTCCAATCTATCTCAACAAGCAGCCATTCATTCATCCCTTGACGCTTAGTCTTAATGGCTACCCTGGAGGCTAATTTGTCCACGGAGAACCTGCCGATTCCTTTTTCACCGACGAAAACCCTGTTAAATGGAGGGGGGGAAACCTTTTCGAGGCGTTTAGCACCAGCGCTTATTACCATCCATTTGCTGCGGAAGTCCCAAAGTGACATACCTATGCCATCATCTTTTATTATAATTTTACCATTAGTGGAAGAGACATCGTCAAAACTAAGATATACCTCCCGGGCATTGGCATCGTAGCAATTTTTTATAAGCTCATAGAGTGCGGTAAGTCTATCAGTTATCAACTCGCGTCCTAACTTCCGGTATGTATCGATATCAATTTTCCATTTCAATAGATTCGATCCGGTATCAGGCATGCCCACCTCCCGCGTATTTTACTATCTCTCTAAAAATGGCCTCTGATAAAAGAGGCGGCACAGCATTCCCAACCTGCTGCTGCTGCGACCCCAACAATCCCCAAAAGGTAAAGTCATCCGGGAAGGACTGCAGACGAGCAGCTTCTCTAACCGACAGCCCCCTGTCCTGGTATGGATGTATAAGCATGTTTTTTCTATAATTCCCAATAACAACCGAAGGTTTATCAGGTCTTAGACGGTAGTAAATACTACTGTGACACATTGATTTATCTTTGTAATTGGAAAACAATTCTTGAGGAATATTTGTCCAATTTCCTCCCTGTTTGATATACTTGTACCTGTCGACCACATAATCTTTGTTTCTCGACACAAAATGATTGTAAGTTTCTCCATTCCCATTCCGTATTTTTCTCTGGTACTCAGAAAGTCCTGAATTTTTCCTATATTTCAAAGCCGGGAAACAATCCCCGTTTCTCAAACCGGGTAAATCGCTGAAAGCCTCGTCAACAGAAACATATTTACCGCCATTAACCGCACCGGGAAATTTAAAATCGATTTTTTCGTCTTTCCACCCTACGATGAAAAGCCGTTTCCTCATCTGGGGCACACCGTAATCAGCCGCATTTAAAACACTTGATTTTACTTTATATCCCAATTCACAAAAATTCTTCAATATTTTATTTAAGATAAGCCCCTTCTCAAAAAGCTTTAAGCCTTCTACATTTTCAAATAGAATCCAATCGGGAGACAGATGTTTAATAAATTCCAGGAAGTACAAATACATCGAGTTGTTTTCATTTTCCATATTCCGGGATTGGCGATTTGATACGGAAAACCCCTGGCAGGGCGGCCCCCCGATTAAAATAAAGGGACTTTCCCCGGCAAAAATTTCCTCTTTCACCCGGGCAGGGTCCATGGTTTCGATATTTTTATTGAAGACAACTGTTCCGGGATGATTTCTTTTAAAAGTTTCGGCTGCGTCACTTTCAGTTTCCACTGCCGCAGCAATTTTGATACCGGCCCATTCAGCGCCAAGCGATAATCCGCCGCAGCCTGAGAACAAATCAATTCCTTTAAATTCCATGAGAGCTAATTATATAATAATGACAGCGCCTTTTCAAGAGACATTTGCCGCATTTATTTTTACTTTTAACGCAGACGGCTGCCCCAAAATCGAGAAGATAATAACTGAACACCGCATATTTTTTCAGGGGCAGCATACCCAGGAGGATTTCGTTTAGCCCGCGATCTTCCCGCGGTCTTTTTAACGGGGACCGGCAGCCGAAAAAAGACTCGATTATACTAATAGTATTGGTGTCTACAATAGCCGCTCTCTTATTGAACCCGAATAAGAGAACCGCATTCGCAATATAATCGCCAACTCCTTTCAACTGTCTTAGTTTCTTGTATTCGGTAGGCATTTTCCCTTTAAATTCCTCCAATATCTGCCTGCTTAAATAAAGGATTCTCTCTTTCCTATAATTTAAACCTATCTTAGAGATTATATGATCGAGAGTGTCTCGATTTTTCAAAACCTCACGAGGGCTTGTAAAACTCTTTATTAAAGGGTAAAATTTTTTTATTTTTTGGGAGTCTGTCTGCTGCAAAAGAATTTCAGTTAATAAAATTATAAAGATATTGTCTTCTGCTCGCCATGGATAATGAACATAGTTCTCCCTGCCCCATTCTCTAATCTTTCTAACAAAATAATCTCTCTTCTCTTTCGGTATAGAGAAACTGCGATTCGATGAGATCTGCGATGATTTACTCGCCGGTTTTTTTTTACACATTGTAGTTAATTAATATAGAGCAATTTCATATCTATGTCAATTATTTTTTACTATTACTTCGTGAAGGTTTGCCAAAAAGACAACCTTTTTGGTCAACATAGCCGGACATACGATTCCAAGGCCCCTCATAGGCTGCGGACGCCGTCCGCTTCTTTTAAAAAAAAGTCCGGTATTTTATTAGTCTCCCTTTTCCACCTTTTTTGATTCATGAACCAAAGTAAGTTTTGCTATATGGTTGAAAAAACAATCTTTTCATGCTATATTGTACATGTACATAAATTCGTACATATACGAGGTAAACAATAATATGGAAACTATCTCTTATACAACCGCCCGTAAAACCCTGGCCAAAACAATGGAAAGGGTTTGTCATGATCATTCACCCGTGATGATTACCCGGCAGACGGCAGAACCTGTTGTGCTGCTGTCTTTAGATGATTATCATGCACTGGAAGAAACTGCGTATTTAATGCACAGTTCTAAGAATGCGGCCCGTTTAACGCAGGCGATCGAAGAAATCGAAGCCGGCAGTGCAAAAGAGAGAAAATTATTGGAATGAAAGTTCTTTTTGCAGAGAATGCCTGGGAAGACTACCTGCACTGGCAGAAGACCGATAAAAAAGTATTGAAAAGGATAAACCAATTAATTCGGGATATCCAACGGCAGCCTTTCACCGGCATCGGTAAACCCGAACCGTTAAAATTTAATTGGAAGGGGTATTGGTCCCGGCGGATCGATTCGGCACATCGTTTGGTTTACAAAGTCCAGGGCGATACGATAGCCATCGCACAATGCCGCTATCACTATTGAGCCATTACATGGCGGTATTGATGAATATGTTTGACTTAATTCACGTCCCGCCGTTAAGCGGTTCTTTTTCTGACCGCAGTATCGGGAAAAGCCTGTAAACCTGGGAAATCGCAACGCTATATGTCAATAGGCGCATAAATTTACGAGATGAAGCATTACACTATATTCGTTCGGCAATAAAGGCTTCGATCTCTTTTTCCGAACTGAGCAGGAGTTCTGCCTGCTCCCGGTGCGGCAGCGATTCGTAAAACAGCCGCTCCTGCTTCAAAAAATTGTACAAAGTAATCGCTGCCTGCCTATAATCTTTTTGCTTTAAACTATCGAAAAAACCGGGGCCGGCACCCAATTTTTCGTTGCCCAGCAGCCGGTTCAACTGTGCGAAACCGGTTTCTACCCGTTCCACTAAAGGCAAAGTCAAAATCCGCCGCGAAGAAGTAAGAATGCTTTTGTATTTTATTTTTTCGCTGTGCCGGGGATCCTTTATCAATAAACGATACAAAGGCGCGGCAGCATAAGGCACCACGAAAGGCGAATGAGCAATGATAGAAAAAGCCCCGTACTTCTCCGCCAACCGGCATATTAAAAGAAATTCCTCGCAGAACTCCGCCCAGGCGCTCTGATGGTCGCTGCTGATCCAGTAGTGGTAATTTAAAATATCCCGCTGCTGGAATTCCGCGATCAACTCTTCGAAAGCCCGCGGCGGCGGCAGCGCTTTTCCTAACCTCCGGCCCCGTCCCGGCAAAAAAGCGTCGCTGCCTAACCAGACTAATACCCGGTTGTTTACAAAAGCTTCTTTATCGTCTAATATTTCGATCACTTCCCGGCGTATTTTGTGATTTTTATCGAGAAAAGAAGCCGGGGAGGCCTGGATACCCCACAGTTTGAAATGATATTTTTTTATTAAACGCAGCACTTTGCCGGTATAGTTTATGTCCTGGAGAATGTCGTCATCGTTGATATTCAAGCTGCGGGCGAATTCGGTTTTTGCGGCAGGCAGGGCGCTTTTATCTACAGCAGCCGAGAATTGCCGCAGTAAGCCGGCGATTTTTTCTAAAGGCAGTTTCCTGGGTTCCCTGCCCTGCACTTTGGAGCAGAACAAGCAGCCCCGCCGGCAGCCGCGGGAGAAGTTGATCTCTAAACCGTTTTCCACGTGCTTCTTTTCTAAGAATTTCAAATTAAAAGAAAAATCGTTGAAATCACGCGGCCTGTTGATCTCGTTTAGATCGGATATAATGATCAGGCCGGGCTGCTGGAAGATAAATCCTCTATATTTTAGCAGTGCCTGGAGGTTGTTTCGGTTGAGAGCTTTTAGAATTCCCGGCAGGACCAACTCCGCCTCCCCCCTGACCAGCAAGTTAAGATCCGGAAGAAAATAGGCGGTTTCTAATGGATTAAGAGTCACCAGCGGCCCCCCGGCTGCCAGTATCTTCCCTCCGGGCAAGAGGAATTTTCGATAGCTCTCTGAGAGGTCTACCAGCACATTCCCCTCTCGAGAGGGGTGGTTCCGAGGAACGAGGAACCGGGGTGTGTTTGGCCACGGGCTGCGTCCGCGGCCCTCTTTCCTTCGATATTCGATGTTCGGTGTTCGGTGTTCGATATTCCTTAGCCCCCGCCCCCCTCTGTGTCCTCTGTGGCTCAAAAATTCCCGGAATTCCGGCAGCATTTCTTCGAACAGGGTAAAACCGATCAGGTGGTAATTTTCTGTTTCCTCCGGGAAATTTAGCGCCGGGAGTTGGAGTTTTTTTACGGAAACCGTAAAGCCGTTGTTCTCGAGTGCAGAACCTAAAAAAATAGAAGAGGCTGTCAAGTCGATGGTCTGCCATCTTTTATCTTTTGTCAGGAAAGGAAAATAGAGCAGGATATTTTCTATTTTTGTTTTGCCCGCGGGTTCAGGCTCATCGCTATTTTTGCCTTCGGCGACCAGGGGGCGCTTTTCGAGAAAACTGCCCCCTGGACCCCCGCAAAAGCTTTTGTTTAAACTATTTGTGGGGAATGACGTCACTCCATCTTTATCGAAAACGACCTCGGTATATTCGCAGCCGGGTTGTTTTTCCGGCGCTTCGTGGGCGTTTTCTATTAGGGATTCCAGTATATCCCGGTAGTCGTGTTCCGCAGGATCATAGTGCACTATCCACTTGCCTTTAAAAATATCGTTTTTATCGTTCATAAGCAGTTAAGAATTATACACCATAAGTGCGAACATTGAAATTAATCGAAAGCAAATTTTATTCTCCCTTGACAATTGTTCCCTATAGTAATATAGTACTCCCTTATAAAACAGGAGGCAATGTGACTAAAAAATTTTTACTTATGGTTTTAACGATTTTGTTGGTATTACCTGCATTATCACTGCAGGCAGGAACACTGAAAGGCATTACTATGCCCGATTCTATCGAAGTAGAAGGCCAAAAAATGGTCCTCAACGGCATGGCTCTGCGCAAAAAAATAATCTTTAAGGTCTATGTGGCCGGTCTCTATCTGCCGCAAAAAGAAACAGATGCAGACAAAATCTTCAGCGCCGATGCACCGAGACACGCAGTGATGCAGTTTATGCGCAGCGTGAGTGCAGGTAAACTCAACGGCGGCTGGCTGGATGGTCTTAAAGCCAATACCCCCAACGCTGCCCCGGAATTGAAAAAACAATTCGATACCCTCTGTTCTTATATGGAAGATATGAAAAATAAAGAGCAGATGGCGTATACCTATATCCCGGGTAAAGGCACTACCGTTACACTTAAAGGAAAAGTGAAAGGCGTTATCGAAGGTAAAGCCTTTGCAGACGCCCTTTTCGCCTGCTGGATCGGCCCCAAACCGGGTCCCGGCACGGGCTTCAAAGAAGACCTCTTAGGCATAGACTAAGTCGGCGCCGGCAGTGTTTTCCTCATTTTAGGAAATCTTTGTAAAAAAAAGATTGTCTAAAAATAAAAGGGTGCGTTTTACCCAACCTACCCGGCTGGGTAAAACGCACCCTTTTTTGTTTTATTAGCAAAAGCGCTTTTGCCTCCGGCGGCCCCTGCCGG
>JAGLSW010001250.1 GCA_023135565.1 Candidatus Aminicenantota bacterium
GAACAAAACTTTTGTTTAAAAAAGCGAAAAGCCCCCTATAAAAGCTTTGAATTTTTCTTTTTCCAAAACTGAACACTTACTCGGAACTTCCTTGACTATTAACTTTATTAGTGCTAAACTGTGTTTTTAAGAAATCCAACACAGGAGGTCCGGGTTTATAAAGCAGGGCTAATAAAAATTTAACGACTCAATAGTGGAAATGGACAACAAAAGAGACAATAACCCGAGGGCCGACATTAACGGTCTGCACCGTATGCCTACGCCACACCACCCTTTCGATATAGACGAAGGCTATGTCTCCGTTGACAACGAACTGATAAATGAAATAAAAAATTCCCTGGCTGCAAAAAAACGGCAAAAAATAATCCTGATCCGCGATAACCCGCTGTCAAGAAAATCCGCCCTGCTGAGAAATTTCGCCGATTCACCGGGAATATTGGGGAAAAACGTCATCTCAACCTACCTCGATATACGGCAATATGCCGAAGAAAAATACGGGGATATGCAGGCGTCTATATTTAAAATTTTAGTCCAGGACGCCGCCAAACATGCCCGCGACAGCGGAGAAGATTGGCGCGAATCGGCCCCCAACGCTTTCGATTATGCTGTTCAAAAAGGGTCCTCCTTCCTGCTAATATTCGATAATTTCGATGTGCTGGTGGAAAATTTTAACCGGCAAACCATTATAGATGTTTTAAAAAACTTCCAGAATCTCGATGAAGATTGGGGCATCTTTTCTTTCATTTTCGATTGGGATGAACGGGTCTTTAACTATGTGAAATCCTCCGGCTTAACCGAATTTTTTAGCCCGGCTTACAAAATAAGAATAAAAGACTTCGTGGAAGAAGAAAGTTCAGCGCAGTTGACCGCACTGTTTGATAGAGAAGTGATTTGCTCCATAAGCGTCTTAAAAGAAATCGTGCAGTTGTCCGGCAAAAGCCTCTTTTTTCAACAATTGATTAGCCGGCGAATATTAGAGCACATGAAAGAAAAACAGGCCCCCAGGTGCACCACAACAGATGTCAACCAGGTGCTTAGAAATATTTTGAACGACAAACGGTCGGCTGCCTTTTTCCCCTGGGACAAACGGTTATCTACAAAAAATAGGATACTGATTGCTGCCCTGGCTGATGAAAGTATCACCAACCGCTTTGGAGATAATTCTTTCTGCATCGAGGACGAACACAATATACTGGGGGATATCCTGGGCGAAGAACTGCAGCCCCGGCTGAGAAATCTCTTCAGCGCCGGTTTTATCCACGGCGTGGAAGATAATTTTTTTTATAAATATCCTTTCAAAATACCCCTATACGGCAAGTGGGTGCGGGAAAAACACCCTTTTATCAAAACCGTGATCGAAAATATCGAAGAATTAACCGGCGTCATCGACTTAGACTCGCTCATCGCGGCCATCGAGGATACACCTGCCGAAAAAATGATCCCTTTCGATAAAGAAGCTATTTTAGAAACCGCTAAAAGATGGATGAACCTGAAACGCCAGTTAGAACAAAAAGGCAATGTGGGAGATAAGCAGCAAATACTGCTTTTCCTGCAGAGCCTGGCAAAACTAACGGGCCTGGGCATGAGAACAGGTCAAGCTTCTCCCGCTGTGGATTTTTTTGCCATCGACATCAAGCAGTTGGATATCGGCATGTTGGATGAGGCCCTGTGCATCGTGCAGGATAGGATGGAATTCAAAGACGACGACACCCATTATATCGAGAACATCGTCACCACCCTGGCCCAGGAAGCGCGTGCCAAAATTACCCTTTTCTTTAGTTTCCGGAAAATGCAGAGGATCGAAGACTTAGGCAGGAAGCCCTATTTATCCTTGATTACCATCGAGGAAAACGAACTTAAAAAAATTATCTTTTCCAACCGCCCTTCGCAGTTGTTTAAAATGGCTATCCTGGCGAAATTATCTTTAAGCAAAGTGTCTCCTTACCATATCGTCGGCCCGGCCCGGGCCACCTTTTATGGCCGCAGCCATATTATCGACCTGGTATACGGGGCAACCAGTAGAAGCTTCTCTCTCGTCGGCGCCAGGAAAATCGGCAAAACCTCCCTGCTGCACAAAATGCTGGACTATCCCCATCCCAATTCCTACTACATTTTTATGGATTTGCAATTGGATTTCCCTTACGCCGACAGCTACGCCCCCTTCCTGCAAAAATTAGAAGAAGAAATAGAAGAAAAATGTAAACAAAAGGTAAGTTTCAACGAGAACATATCGAAAATTCCCGGTATTGTCCAGGAACTAACCCAAAAAGGGAAAAACATCACGTTTATTTTCGACGAAATAGACGGACTGCTCCAGTTCGACGACAAACATCAATTTAGACTGCTGAGAATATTTCGCGCCATGGCTCAAAAAGGTTCCTGCCGGTTTATTTTTGCCGGGTTTAAAGAGTTGTATAAACGCAAAAGGGAAATAGATAATCCTTTATATAATTTCGGGGAAGAGATTCAATTAGCTCCCCTAAAAAGAAAAGCGGCTTTAGACTTAATCACCGCGCCCATGAACAGCATCGGTATCCAGTATAAAAAAGATGAGGACAAAGAACTCATCCTGGATTATACCTCATGCCATCCCAATTTACTGCAGTTTTTTTGCACCAGCTTAATAGAAAAAATCGAATCCCACGAAACTTTGAGCGATAAAAGGATCATATATAACCAGGATATCGAGGAAATCTTCGACTCCAAATATGAAGCCTATGTAGTGGAAGAAATCTATTTGTTTTTTTCCGATTTGTCTTGCCTGGGCCAATTAATCGTGATTTTGTTCGCGGAAGATTATATTGCCAACGAAATTTTTTCCACCGGCGATACAAAAAAAAGATTGACCGGCACAAGCGTCAACATCTCCATCGAACAGGTGCGGCGGCAATTGAAAAATCTTGTCATGCGGTTTATCCTCGAAGATAAAGGAGAAGATAATTTTTGTTTCTCCCTGCCGCCCTTCCCGGCCATGTTAAAAAAGAGGATCGACGAAGATTTCAAAAATAAAGTTATCCGGGAGGTACGGGAAAATGTCCGGGAATCCCTATAAATACGTCGGTCCCTTAGACCCCGAAAGAGACAGCGCCGTCTGTGTGCCCAGGAAAACTTACGTGAACAAGGTGATCGAAGGTATCGCCCGGGATAATTATTGGGCCATTCTCGGTCCCCGGATGACCGGGAAAACCACCTTTTTGCGGCAGGTTGAGAATGAGTTTACCCGGGCCCATTATATTCATATCGACTTCGATATTTCGCCCAAAAACGAGGAAAGTTTCTATAATTGGGTGATAGACAAAATAATCGAAGAAGTGCCCCCGGCCTCCAGTGTAGATGCAAACGAAAAATCGGGAAGTTACGGCATCCAGTCCAAATTTTTTGAATTTTTAAAGACCTTCAAGCCCAAAGAAGAAAAAGGGAAGATAATTTTTTTATTCGACCACATCGAGAACTGTCATTTTTTAAAGAATTTTTTAACTATCTGGCGCACTGTGTTCCATGAGCGGTTCCGCAAAAAAGAATTATATAAATATGCCGTTATTATGACCAGTTCGGAAGATATTTTCGAATTAACCATCGGCCCCAACTCGCCTTTTAATATCGCCGAATCGTTGTACCTGAAAGATTTTTCAAAAGAGGAAGCCGAAGAATTAATCGACGGCCCTTTTGCCGGCTTAGACATCAACGTGGATAAAAAAGCCAAAAAAAGATTGATATCCCACATATCCGGGCACCCGCAGTTATTGCAGCATGCCTGCAGTTTATTGGTAGACAGGGCGCAAAAAGAGAAAAATGATCTAATGGAAGAAGATATAGATTGGGCGGTCAACAGTTTATTCAAGCTGAATTCCACGCTCAGGATATTGGAAGAAGATATCAGGGCCGATAGTGAGCTCAAGACGCTGCTCACCGACATTATGAATTCAAACAAAAGAATTTATCATTGTTACAAGAAATTTACCATTTCCGGGGCCGGGCCCATCGAAGAAGAAGATTCTCATTGTAAAATACGCAGCAAAATATACGAAATGTTCATCAAGAATATTTTCACCCATCCGGTCGGCCGCTATAAAATTTTAAGCGAATGCGGCAAAGGCGGTATGGGAGTGGTATATAAAGCGGAAGACCTGGTTTTAGGCAGGGTTGTGGCCCTGAAAATTTTAACTGAAGATAAAGTGGATCTGAAACGGTTTAACAAAGAGGCGCGCACCCTGGCCCAATTCGAGCACCCCAATGTAGTCAGGATTTACGACATCGGGCAAAGAAACAACAGTCATTATATTTCCATGGAGTTCATCGAAGGCTCGGATTTATCCACCATGATAAACGTGGAACCGCCCTTTTCCATAGCCCAGATTACTTATATTGTAAAGATATTATTAAAAGCGCTAACTTACTCTCATAAAAAGAAAATCATCCACCGGGATATCAAGCCGAAGAATATCATGATCAACCGGGAAGGGGAGATAAAGATCGTAGATTTCGGAGTTGCTGTAATCAGTGATACCTTTAAGGCGGAATCCACCACCAATATTATCGGTACGCCTCATTATATCGCCCCTGAGCAAATTAAAGGCGGGGATATAGACCGGCGCACAGATATATATTCTTTTGGCGCCACCATGTTTCATTTAATCACCGGTTTGGTGCCTTTCGACGGGGAGAATTCGGCGCAGATTTTGTTGAAGCATTTGCACCAACCGCTGCCGGCCATAAAAGAGCTCAGGCCCGATGTGCCCGAAGCGCTTATAAAAATAGTTGAGTGCTGCATGCATAAAAAGAAAGAAGACCGGTTCCAGGACGCCTCCGACATACTCGAAGAGGTAAAAACCATAGAGACGGAAGCCGTGGATGATGCGCTGATAAAAAATGAATTCATGTCGATGATCTCGAAATACGACACCCAACCGGTGTTGAATATGTAGGCCGGTGACAGAGCGGTTATCGATAGGTTTTTTTATTTTTCTTGAATCCATATAAAAAATCGATTATAATGATATCATGAAACCAGTAATCGAAGTAGCCGAAAAAATCGTAAATAACCTGGATAAATTGCCTGCGAAAAAGCCGAAACTGCCATTGGGGATGCAGTCGTTTATTAAACTCATCGGCGGGGACTTTATTTATGTGGATAAAACCGGTTTTATCAAAAAACTAATTAATAGCGGATTAACTTATTTTTTTCTTTCCAGGCCCCGGAGATTCGGTAAATCGCTGCTGGTCTCAACCATGAAAGAAGTGTTTTCAGGAAACAGACAATTATTTAAAGGTCTCGATATTTATGAAAAAATCGACTGGCAGACCTACCCGGTAATTTTTTTAGATTTTACCTTGATCGCTGAGAACGAGTCTATTTCGGTAGATGACGCATTAGCAGGCGAAGTGGATAAAATAGCCGGGAAATATAGCCTGCCCGTCACACCGGGGAATCACAAAAACAAATTCAGGATGTTGATCGAAAATCTATACGAAAGAGAGAAAAAACGGGTGGTTGTTTTGATCGACGAATACGATAAATTTATCATCGACCATATAACCGACGAAAAACAGCGAAAAAAAAACCGCAGGGACCTGAAAGATTTTTTCTCTGTGCTGAAGGGCCTGGATGAATATCTTCGTTTTGTTTTTATCACAGGCGTCTCCAGGTTCACGCAGATCTCTATTTTTTCCGACTTAAACAACTTAATCGATTTAACCTTTGATCCGGACTATGCGGCTGCAGCCGGTTACACCGAAGCAGAATTATTGGAACATTTCTATTTTTTCATCCATGAATTTGCCAAAAAAAACAATTATACCTTCGACCATTTGTTAACACTCATAAGGAAATGGTACAACGGCTACTCATGGGATAGTTTTACCAGGATATATAATCCCTTCTCGATCTTAAAACTATTTTCCGATTATCGTTTCGCGGACCATTGGTTTGCTACGGGAACCCCAACTTTCCTCATAGAAACCATCAGGCAGCGGAAAACCAAAATCCAGGATTTGGATAATATCGTAGTAAAGCGGTCCCGGCTGGAAAACATGGAAGTCAGCCGCCTGGATTTAATTCCCCTGCTATTCCAGACCGGGTATTTAACCATCACCCGGAAAATCAAAACCGGTGCGGCAGGCGAGGAGTTTCTACTCGGCTACCCTAACAAAGATGTCAGGTACTCGTTTTTGAATCATTTATTGGAAGATTTTTCCGAAGAGAACCGGGGGGTAATCGACAGGATCAGCGCCGCCTTAAAGGAAAACCGGGTCGCCGATGCATTGGAATCCATGAAAGGAGTGTTTGCCGGTGTACCTTACGATCATTTCGATCATAAAAAAGAATCCTCTTATCATGCGCTGGTACATGTGATATTCTATTTAATTTTAGATAACATCGGTTCCGAAATCCACACCAACCTGGGTAAGATCGATTCGGTTATAGAAACGGATGATTACATCTACATTTTCGAGTTTAAGATGGAGGATGCCCGCAGCGCATTGGACCAAATTTATGAAAAAAAATATTATGAAAAGTACGAACCCAAAGGGAAAGAGATCGTGTTGATAGGATCTGCTTTCTCCACCGAAAACAGGAACATCGGTGACTGGCTGATCGAGCCGTTGAATAAAGGGAGCAGCAAATAATCCCGGATATTTAATAATGTCATCCGGGCATTTAAGTATCTCCCCCGGGTATTTAACAATATCACCTGGGTAAAAATAATTATCTCCCTGAAAAAAATACTTATCCTCCAGGTAAAAACACTTACCTTCCCAAAAAATATAATTATTCCCCTACAGGGCGATCAGGGCGCTTGTATCTATAAAAATTTTATTCCCCCTATTTTCGTCTCCATGATGGCCCCTGTTTCACAAAAATTTTTAAAATAACGTAGACTATTTTAACATATTTGTTAAAATGGCATAGACTTTTTTAACAGGTTATTACAAAATAGTGTAGACTTTTTTAACAGATTTGTTAAAATAGCATACTTGTGGACCGGGATTTGAGAATACCGGGATGAAGCAATAAGAAAGTAAAAAAATAGCGGACGATTTCTTGACAATTAGAGGCGAAGAGTATATCTTATTGATGTGCGTATCGAATTTTTTACCGGAGGTCACTATGGAAACATTGACCATAGAAGTGGGTGAGCAAGTTCTGAAAAGAATGGGCAAAAAGAGAATCAAAAGTCTTATAGATAGAATGATCTCCTTTGAGAAGATAGAGGATTTTACTAAATCTTTTAAAGACAAGATTGGCCTATCTGAGAAAGAATATCAACAGAAACTTGAACAGGTCAGGCAGTCAGCCTGGGATAAATATAAAAAAGACTTACCTAAAATTATATGAGGGGCTATTAGATCAAAACATGCATAAGATATTCATGTTCAACGATTTTATCGAGCAATTTCAACCGATTTAAAAAAGGGGGCTGTGCTCGTGAACTCTCCCTGGCTTGCCTCCGGCGGCCCTGCCGATGTTTCGCGGGCCAAACTTTTGATGAGCGATAAGTTTTTCTGCCCTGAAAAGCGCCCCTCATTGGTTCCCCGCGCCTGGAAAAAACTTTGAATTCCTGCCTCATATGTCCTCTTTTGGTGACAAAAACACCCTCGAAAATTGGCAAACAAATTGCATTCATATTTGGTGAGGAGGTAAATATGAGAAAAAGAGCCATCTTGTACTGGCTTTTAATTGCAGGATTACTCGCTTACTATGCCGGATGTAAAAAAAACCAGGTGATACCTTTCGATAATACAACAGGTTATTTGCTTAACGTTAACGGTTGCAAAAATACCACGTCGCAGCACACTTCCAATGCGGCGCACACAGCCCAAAATGCACAGGAATGCGTCGTATTTAACTACGACGGCGAAAAAAACCTGGAACTTAATCATATCAATGCATTATTTAACTGCTGTCCCGGTGAAATCGAAGCTGATTTCGAGTTTACCGGGAATACTATCATCATAACAGAACGGCAAACCGACCCCATTTGTCTATGCATTTGTTTTTTTGATGTGAACTTTCTTATCGACAATATCGCGCCCGCTGTATATACCATTCGCATCAACAGCGCCGACGGGGAAGACCGGGAATTCACCATCAACCTGATCAACCAACAGTCAGGCAGCCAATGCTGGGACAGCCCTTATTGGGGGAATCCCAGCAAAGCTTCAGGGGGCAGCGCTCCGGGATTTAGTTTTTTTAGTCTTTTTGAATCGTCCTATTTTTAATACACTTGCCTACGATGGAGGGCAGAAGCAGCAGCGCCGTGAGAACCAGCAAAAAAATCTTTTTTATTCATATGGCCTTCTTTTTTTTCGGTCAGTAGTCCGACCCTATTTTATATCACACAAAGGAATTGATTTCAAAGCCTTTGATTTCCTAAAATTCCCATCAAAATGCGAAAACCTCTTTGCAGCCTGGGTAAATCGGCTAAACTTTTTCTTGAACGTATCGCTCATGAAAAGTTTTTGGAAGTCCAGAAACCTTTTTTCAAAAAGGTTTTTGGCCGCCGGAGGCAAATTGATAGGAAATTCAGGGATTTCTTTGCCCGTTGTATTTTTTAAAAATTATGTTATTATAATATATTATGGAGGAACAAAAAATGGCCGACACAATCATGCAAGAAAAAAGAGAAGCGATAAAAAAAGAATTTTTGCAGTTGACGCCATTGCAGCGCGTCCGCAGGATGAATGCCATTTTTAACGACATGATCGCCTTGAAAGCGAAAACAAAGGGAGTGCCGGAATATGAAATCTATCGAAGCTACCTTAAGTCTCCCAGGAGAACCGGTTCAGAGCTTGAAGATAAAAGCCAATTGATTTAGGATATTTTTAAATAAAGAAATCTTATATTGAAATAGCGGGGTCTAAAAATTCCATTCTATGGGATTTATAAAATATTGGAACTCAATGGCCCTGCCTTCAGGATCACGGGCAAAAAAATGATAAATGTCGTATTTTTTGTTCTCCTTGGGCGCGGCATCGGCAATAGCTTTGAACTTCTTGTACATGCGGTCCACTTCTTCTTTCTTTTTATAAAAAAAGGTCAACATTCCACAAGTTTCGCTATCCTCACGCTGGCAAAAACCGAAAAGAAAACTACCGTGCCGCAAAATAATACAACCTCCTTGATCGAGCCATAACGTACAACCTACCTGCTCTACATAAAAAGATTGCAGTTCCTTTAGTTTTTGGGTTTTAAAAAAGACAATGCCGCTCATGTGATTCTCCTTTGTTTGGGTTTCTTTTTTTGCCGGGTTAGAGTTCCCGGCTCCGGCCGGCAGCGCCGCGAGCAAAAACAATAAACATAATAAAAAAACTCTTTTCATTTTAACGCCTCCTTTTTTAAGCTTTCCATAGGCTTTTATATCACGAAGCCGCCGCTCCTGTCAAATCTTGCCTCCGGCGGGGGGACGGCGTCCCCAGCCAATAAGCCGCTTCGCGGCAGGGTGGTGTTTTTGCTTCTCAATCATCAAAAGCCCCGTACGCACGGGGAGGCGATTAGCTGCTTCGCAGCAGGGCAGGGTCGCCGAAGGCAGCCACGGGGCTTGATTTTGTGGGGATTTTGCAGTACAATGACCTATGCTGGAAAAATATTTTGAAAATAGAAAAGAAAAAAGAATAAAAAAAAAACTGGAACTTAAAGAACAAAGAAAAAAGATCGGCCTGTTCCGGGAATATTTCGAACTGATCGCCGAAACCCTGATCTATGTTTTTTTCGTGATGGCTTTCCTACTGCAGACCTTTGTCATCCCCACCGGCTCGATGATCGACAACCTGCTGATCGGCGACCACCTGCTGGTAGACAAGATTTCCTATTCCAATTCGCTGAACGCTGTAGACAGCTTCCTTCTCCCCCAAAGGGAGATCGAAAGAGGAATGATCGTCACTTTCAGGGCCCCCCACGAACTGGAGAAAGAGTACGTCAAAAGAGTCATCGCCCTGCCCGGGGAAACCATCAAAATAATCAAACAGCAGGTTTATATCAACGGCAAACCGCTGGAAGAAGAATACAAAAGCCATTATAGTAATATCGTCCACTTTTTTGAAAAGAGCAAACGCATAATAGAAAAGTACACACCGACCGCTGAAAACCAGGAAGAAACCCTGACAAAAATTGTTTTTTCCGACCGGGATAAGACCCGCATCGACGAACTATATAAAAAAGACAGCGCCGGGGAATTCACCCTGATAGATTCCAGCAGCGAAAAGTTGTTGAGATATAACGATATCCAGGTGGCGAACTGGTACGGCGATAATTTTCCCTTAGGATACGAAAATTATGACGAGGTAGACCATCGGTTTAATTTAAAAAAAAATTACCGCAACTACTTTGTCGATACCGAAATCGGCAGGGCCTTTAAAGTTCCCGAAGGACACTATTTCTGTATGGGCGACAACCGCGACAACAGCCTGGATTCGCGCTTCTGGGGGCCTGTGCCGGAAGACCTTATCAGCGGCAAACCCTGGCGCATCTACTGGTCTTTCGACTCTACCACGAAAGAGTATCTAACACCCGGTATTCTCCACAAAATAAAAGATTTATTCAAAACGATCATCAATTTCTTCCCCAAAACCCGCTGGAAACGAACCTTCAAAAAAGTGGAATAGAGCCGGTAGAGCCTCCGGTATCCTAATTTCTTGCTTTTTTCTTTATTTCGATATTCGATATTCTTCCCGGTTGTCAGCCCGATAGATTTCGCGAATGCCCGTTTGCTGAAAGCCGAAAGCTGAACGCTGTTACCGTCCGATGATCCCCTCTTTGGTGAGTATGTCAACTATTTTAGCAAAGGCTTCCCTGCCTTCAGAAGTGAGTTTACCCTGCCCATCGTAAACCTGGAAATGAGGAATAGAACGCAGTTTGTACTGCTTGGCCAGGGGCGAACCCCAATCGATCCGCTTAACGCCTCTGCGGTTGATATCTATTTTAATGACCACGATATCCTCCCTTCTCTCATCTAATTTAACAAGAAAAGGCGAAATCTTGCGGCAGGGGCCGCAGTAGTCGCTGTAGAAATCGATAATGTTTGTTTTGCCTGCTTGCAAATATTTTTTAACATCAACCTCTTCTCCGGGGTTATCCGAATTTACGGCATCGGCGCCCGCGGCTATCGAAGCGCACATCGATAACAAAATCGCAGCCAATGTCATTATAATCGTAATTTTTTTCATTTTTTTTCTCCTGGGTTTGTCAAATTTATGTTTAGTGCCTTATTATAAACTAATTTTTGAAAAAATCAATATTGGTTATTTTTTAACGATATTTTTGCCTCCGGCGGCCCTGCCGGGGGCCAAACTTTTAATTATTTAAAGGCGAGAAGCGCCACCTGCCGCGAAGCGGCTCTTTTAGGCTGGTTTATTACCCTGCCCACATGGTGGGCCGCCGCACCCTATTCCAGTGGCGCTGCTATTTTGACTTCCGCCTGCATGAGCACTACTTTTAAATAGCAGCGGATTAGCATCAAGATTTGATAAACCAAAAAAATAATAACCGTGTAAACCAAACTGTCTAATAATCCGCTGACTAACAAATAAATTAGATAAAGAATAAACAGCGAAATCCCGTAACACACAAACAGGATCAGCACATTGATTTTATTAGAGAAGGTGATTTTGATCCCTTCTTTAAAAGAGATTAAAAAATTCCTCTCTTCTTCTAAGCGGTAAATCCTGGAAAAATCGTATACGGCTGTGGAAAATATTAAAATCACCACAGATACCACTGCCCAGATAAAAAAGAAAAAAGGCCATACCGCTTCATTTATTTCCAGGATGCCGGGCTTCCAGTATAAAACCATGGCGCCCACAGGAAAAATCAAAGCTACTGCCCAATTCAAAAGATTGATTAAGAAAACTTTAAACATGGGGAAAAAATTCTCAGCGGATGTATAAATTAGGTTGGTGAAGGTGGCTTTCTGTTCGCCCAGCAGCACCCCGTAAATGCCCCCGGCGGAAAATATAGAGGCCAAAAAATACAAAATAACCGGCAGCGCCAATAAAGAAAAAAGCAGCGGAAAACCGCCTTCGTAATTGTAAATGATGTCGCTGAAAAAACTAAAAAAACCGCCTTGACCGACTGTTTCGCGGGCCGATAGCGATTCGCCCGCCGCGCCGGAAAAGAGCTTGTAAAACCCGTAATAACCGATCAAAGAAAAGAAAAGATTAAATAAATAGGCGTAAAGAGCAGCCCGTACGCTGCGAAACCCCATACTACCGAAATAAGCTTTTATCGCTTCCATACCGCACTCCTTAAGGAATAAACAAACCCAAAAAAACCTGGAAGAAAAAACCGGCTTTTAATGCCAGTTTCCTGAGCAGCGGGGTTTCAGGTTGACGCACTTTGGAATTGTTGAGAAAGTTTTTATCCAGCACTATTTTAAACTCCGGGTCCAGCGCTGCATAATCTATAGGCGACGGGTCTATACTAACAAACCGTTTCCATTTTTTATCTTCTTTCCAGGTGAATGTGATTGCCTGCCCGTTTTCCAGTTTTACCAGCGCTTGCACCGGGAAATAGCCTTCCTTTCTCAGGAAAACCACCTCGTTGCGGTACTTTCCCGGCTGCCTGGGAATTTCAACAGATTCTACTTTGTACACCGCATTATCCACCCCCTGGCCCTGTTTTATAAATTGCTCGAAAGCCCAGGAGAAATCCTCCTCCATAAACTCATTAAAAAGAGCGATAAAATCAGCGGTAGTGGGATGCTTGAACTTATACTTTTCAGCGTAAGATTTAAAAAAGGCGTACATCTTTTCCCTGCCGATAAGGTTTTTTAAGCTGCGCAGCAGCAGCCCCGCTTTGGCATACACGCTGCCGCCGTACTGGCTGCCGTTCAAAAACTCCCGGGCGTTTTGCCCTACTTTATCTACCGGCAGCAGCGAAAGATAAGACAGGCGGCGCAGTTCCCAATCGTCGATCTTAAAAAAGCCGCCATCCCAGGAGGAGGCGCCGTCTTTAAAATATTCATCCAATATCTCCATCTCAAAGAAAGTATTAATTCCTTCATCGAGCCAAGCTTCGCGGGACTCATCGTTTCCGATCAGGCCGTACCAGTACTGGTGCCCGAATTCATGGATGGTCACCCGTTCCGGGAGTTTTACACTCTGGGGTAAAATATCTAAGTGCGCCAGGGTGATCAAGGTGGGATACTCCATGCCGCCGGAGAGTATCCCTTTTAAAGGCGGGTCTACCAGGGTGATTTTTTTATAGGGATAGGGGAATATATGTTTCGCAAAAAACTCCATAGCAAATTTCAGGGAGTTTAGATAACGCTCTTCGGCTTGGCCGTGGTGGGGGGCTAAAAGCAGTTCGATGGTGGTTTCGTGGGGATTCCCGGCTAACTTTATTTTTTCTTCGCAGCGCTTAAAACGGGGGTAAGCGGTCCAGGCGAAATCGTGGATATTGCTCTCTTCATAAAAATAAGTAGTGCTGTCGCCTTTTTTTTCGCTTTTGATCAAATTGCCGCAAGCGCCGGTGATATATTTCGTGGGTAGGGTAAGGCTGACTTTATAATCGCCGTAATCGGAGAAAAATTCGGCGTTTTTAAAATATTGAAAACTCTGCCAAAGGCCCTCCGCGGACAATACCCCGATTTTGGGGAGCCACTGCCCCATAAAAAAATAACTGCCCGCCCTGCCTGTCCTGGCAAAAATGTCCGGTATGGTTAGTTTAAAAATAATTTTAAGCGAAATTTTGTGCAGCGATGCGACTGCTTCCGGCAGGTCTACGTGCAGCAGGGTTTTGTCCTCTTTGTTGTTGTCGTCGGGGCAGACGAAACGCATCTTTGCCGTTAAGTTTTCGCCGCCGATGACGCGCATGTCTTCGATCTCGATGCCGCCGAATTGCAGTTTATCCAATTCCTGCTGCGTTTTTTTGTGCAGGCCCCATTCCCGCAAAAAAGAACTTTCCGGGCCGCGGAAAGCATTATAATAAAGGTGGAACAGCAAATGATTCACCGGCGCGGAAGACTTATTCACCCAGGTGAGTATCAGGCTGCCTTTTAGGCGGTTCTCTGCGGGGAAAAGCCGGGCGTCGATAATGTATTTTACTACCGGGGCTCTGGCATTTTGCTCCGTGTCGATGGCGACGCCTGTTTTTTCATAGGGGATCAGCTCGGCAGGTTCTTCTTGTTTTTGTAATTCCTGGCCTCCGGCGGGCAGGGGGCGCATTTTGAAAAAACTGCCCCCTGCACCCCCGCAAAAACTTCTTATGAAGTCCGTATCTTCGACTCCTCCTGCTGTGTGCAGATCGAGTATGGCGAAAAAAAGCAAAACAAAAAAAAGCTTTTTTTTCACTTCTTAATCCTCCCGGCGCAGCTTCTTCTCCCAGGCCCAGGCTGTTTCGATAATATATTCCAGGTCGTTGTACCGCGGTTTCCAACCTAAGGTTTTTTGGATCAGTTGGGAGTCGGCCACTAACTGCGGCGGATCGCCTCCCCGCCTGGGCGCTTCTACCACTTCGAAATCTATCCCGGTGACTTTTTTTATAGTGTCAACCACTTCCCGCACCGAACTGCCCTGGCCGTAGCCGCAGTTAAAAACCAAACTCTTTTTTTCTTTTTTTAAGTAGTCTAAAGCCAGCAGGTGGGCTGTAGAAAGGTCGTCGGTGTGGATATAGTCCCTGACGGCTGTGCCGTCGGGCGTATCGTAGTCGCTGCCGAAAATCTTCAACTGGGGATATTCGCCTAAAGCTGCTTTCAGAGCCAGGGTGATCAAGTGGGTGGGTTTTTTGTATTGTTGGCCGATTCGTGCTTTGCCGTCCGACCCGGCAACATTAAAATAGCGCAGGGCAATATAGTTAAAATCCGGCAGCGCAGCCGCCGTATCTTTTAGAACCATCTCGGTAAAGAGCTTTGATTTGCCGTAGGGGTTAATCGGGTTCAATGGCGCATTTTCATCCACCGGGACTTTTTCCGGGGTGCCGTAAACTGCTGCCGTAGAGGAGAAAACGAAATTCTGTATGCCGCTTGCCACGCAAGTTTTGATCAGTTTGAAAGTATTGACGGAATTATTTTCGTAATATTTCAGAGGATTTTGCACCGATTCTTCTACCACGATGGAAGCCGCGAAATGAATAATGCTTTTGATACCGTATTTTTTGATAGTATCTTTGAGCAAGGTAGAATCGGAAATATCGCCCTCGATAAAATCGCCGTAGAGGACATTTTTTTTGTTACCTGTAGACAGGTTATCGTAGACCACCGGCAGGAAACCTTTTTCTCCTAAGTCTCGTACTATATGGCTGCCGATATAGCCCGCGCCGCCTGTCACCAGGATATTTTCTTTAATTTCAGACATAATAACCTTCCTTTTCTAAAATGTTAAACTTAATTGTAGATCAAATCGAAAAAATTAGCAAGTGCGGGGAGGGGGCGTTTACGCTTCTCAATTATCAAAAGTTTTG
>JAGLSW010001251.1 GCA_023135565.1 Candidatus Aminicenantota bacterium
TTGATCAAACTTTTTTAAAAGTTTGGCCTCCCCGGCAGGGGCCGCCGGAGGCAAGAGCGTTTTTGCTTTTAAAGAAAAAAACTCAATCGTTAGTTAGGAGCTACCTGGATGAATAAACAAAAAGAAAAAAAGAATAAACAAATCAAAGCCCTGATAACCGGCAGCAGCGGGTTTATCGGCAGTCACCTGACTACGGCTTTAATCGAAAAAGGCTGGGATGTCTACGCGCTGGTGCGCAAATCCACCGATACCGGCTGGCTGGAAAAGCAAAAAGTTCACTTAGTGCAGGCCGACTACTCGGACAGCGCTTCTTTAAAAAAAGCAGTGGCTGGGATGGACTATGTTTTCCATGTGGGGGCTGCTCTCAAAGCGCCGGACTTTGAAACTTTTATTAAGGCCAATGCCGTATCTACTAAAGAACTGGCGGCTGCCTGTGTGGAACACAATCCGAAATTAAAAAAGTTTCTCTATGTATCCAGCATGGCTGCGGTAGGGCCGTCGATCCCGGGGGTGCTGAAAACCGAAAAGGACGAAAACACTCCTACTTCTTTATACGGCCAGAGTAAAATGGCGGGTGAAGAGTTTCTTAAGAATTTCGCGGACCGTCTGCCTTATGTGATCGTGCGTCCACCTAATGTGTTAGGCACGGGCCAGCAGGAACTAAAAATGGTCATCAACTTCGCCAACAAGCGGGTTTTGCCGCAGTTAGGCAATGGCGACAAACAGATCAGTATTATATTTGTGGCTGATTTAGTGCGGGCATTGATTTTAGCTGCTGAGTCGGACAAAGTTTCGGGTGAGGCTTATTTGGTTACGGACAACCGGGTTCATTCCTGGCGGGACTTGATTTACGCGGTAGCCGAGAGTTTGGGTAAAACGCCTTATGTGTTGAAGATGCCTTTTCCTGTGCTTTATGTGATTGCGATTTTGTCGGAATTTTTTGCCAAGATCTTCCGCGGATCGCCGCTGCTTAGTATGGCGGATTTGATGGGAGTCAGGAGGAATTACTGGTTATTTGACAGCCGGAAGATACGGGAGGAGTTGGGATTTGAGCCGCGCATCGAGCTTAAGGACGGTTTACGGGAAGTGATCGAGTATTACCGGGCTGAGAAGATCATTTAGTTTTGTATAATTTTTTTACCACGAAGGACACGAAGGGTACGAAGGGGTGCAGCGTGTGAGGGGGACGGCGTCCCCAGCCTATAAGCCGCTTCGCGGCAGGGGCAGCGGGTGAGCGCTTCTCGTTTTTAAATAATCAAAAGTTTTGATCAAACTTTTTTAAAAGTTTGGCC
>JAGLSW010001252.1 GCA_023135565.1 Candidatus Aminicenantota bacterium
AAAAGTTTAATCAAAACTTTTGATGAGCGATACGATTTTTTGCTCAACAAACGGCTTTCGTTGGCTTCTGCCGCGAAGCGGCTCATCGCCTCCCCGTGCGTACGGGGTTTATTTCTTTTTGTAGGGGGTTCCTTTTTTGATCCAATCGGGGGCCGGTTCGCCTTTCAAATAATGATCTAAATATTGTTTCATTTTGATTGAATAATCGAGCTTGTTGGGGTATTTCTGCAGATGGTGGGGTTCATCGTTGTACTGCAAAAAGATGCAGTCTTTGTTTAAACGCCGCATGGCCAGGTAAAGCTCGATGGCTTGATACCAGGGCACTGCGCCGTCTTTGTCACCGTGCTGGATCAATAGGGGCGTAGAAATACGGTCGGCGAAAAACACCGGGGAGTTTTCGATATACAACCGGGGCGATTCCCATAAGCTTTTGCCGATGCGACTCTGGGATTTTTCATATTGAAACTGCCGGGCCATGCCGCTGCTCCAACGTATGCCGCTGTAAGCGCTGGTCATGTTGGCTACCGGCGCTCCGGCTATGGCGGCGGCAAAAATATCGGTCTGGGTGATAATAAAGGCAGCCTGGTAGCCGCTCCAGGAATGGCCGTGCAAAGCGACGGCTTTGGGGTCGGCGATGCCCAAGTCGATGAGCTTCTTGACGCCGGTGACCACACATTTGGTGGCGGAATAACCGGGCTGGCCGACGCGGAAGCGCACATCGGGCAGGAACATCACATAACCGTTACTGCAGTAAAAAGGAAAATTAGGCCGGTGATTCACCACCATGCGGTTAAAATCATACAACCGCTGGGTGAAAAAACGGTAAAAATAAACCAGTACGGGATAACGTTTATTTTTATCATAGTTTTCCGGCAGAATCACGATCCCCTGCAGCGGTACGCCGTCCAAATTACGCCATTCGATCAATTTCGGCTGGCCCCAGGCAAAATCGGTTATCTGCGGATTCAGCGAAGTTATCCTGCGGGGGGATTTGAAACCGGGATCGCTAACCCACAAATCGGGAAACTCGGAAAAATCTTCACGAGTGAAAAGAATCCGGCCGGTTTTTTTAGCTTCGACTTTAAAACGGAACCGCTTCTTGCCGCCGGTCAACTGCCGTACGCCCACTTTGCCCAGGGTAAAAGAGTAGAAATTAGTGTGCTTCTCCCGGTAGGAATACGCGCCGAGCAAAAGATTTTCGTTCTTTTGGAAAAACTTCTGCTCCGGGTTTGTAGTGATGATCCTGAATCTTAATTTCGCTTTGCTGCTGCGGCTGCGGGTCATGTTTTGGGCTTTGCCGGAAGCGGTTTCAAACTGCCGGATATCATATTTATCGTAGATCAATAGGGCTTTGTCTTTCTCCGTCCAACCGGCTGCGCCGTAACCGGGAACCGCGTAAGGATAGTCGTGATCTTCATCGTAAAAAGGAGTGGAAATAGCGCCGGTAAGGTTCCTGGTTTTACCGCTGCGAGTGTCTAAGAGATACCATGTTTTATTTTTGTAATAGGCGGCGTATTTCCCAGCGGGCGAAATGTACAGGTCACGCCGGCGGCGCCTGGGGTTAAATTCGCCGGAAAAGCGGCTGAGGATTTTTTGCCGGGAGCCGTGCTCTAAGTCCTGCAGGTAAATATCATAGTAGCTGTCATCCCAGGTTGTTTCCCGCATATAGGGCTGCTGTGAAACGGCCAGGGTAAATTTCGGATTGTCTACCGGCAGCACCCGGGGGACTTCTTTATCCGCCAGTTGCACCAAACGTTTCTTTTTCAGGTGGTAAACCGACAAGTAGATGCGTTTTTTACTGCGTTCCCACCTTTTTTTCTGCTGCGGGTTTATCTGCGGGTCCAACCAATGCCAGACATCGACGCTCTTTTTCTTCAGCAAATAATCGCTGCTGTACAGGTCTTTTTCTTTTAATTTTTCTTTTTCCTTCTCTTTGTCTTCCGCTGTTTTCTCGTTCTTCTTGTAAAATTTGTACTCATCTATGGGTTTGAAACCGAAAAAAAGGCGCTGCTCATCTTCCGTCCAGGTGAATTTATTCTCCGCCGGCAGCATCCAACCGGTGGGTATGTCGCCTTTCAAGACTAAGGGTCTTTGCTTTTTGGCCATTCCGTCGAATACATAAAGCCCCGGGCTGTATTTGTTTTTTTTCTTGTTTTTTTCGTCTGTTTTGATTTTTTTTGCTTTCTTGTTACAGTAGTGGAATAAAAAAGCCAATTTGCTTTTTTTCTTGCTCCAACTAAAATTGTTAAAAACCGCGCCTTCTTCTTCCTGCAGCGTTAACGCCGGGGCCGCGGCGTTTTTTAGGTCTTTTACGAAGAGGCAGTTCAACTTGTCTGCGCCGTTGTAAGTGGAATAAACAAAATAACGGCCGGCAGGATCGAACGCATACGCCACCGCTTTCTCGATATGAATCTCCTTACCGCCGTTGAGATCACGCAGTACTATCGAAACCGCTTTTTTGTCCCATTCGTTCTTTTTCTTCTTCTTTTTGCCGCTCTCTTTGGCGGTTTTCTCGATTGTTTCTTTTGCCGGCGCTTTTTTCGCCTGTTTTTTATTTTCTTCTCCTGTATCTTCCTCTTCTTCTTCCTCCTCCTCCTCTTCTTTTTCTTTTTCGGGGAGGAACTGGTATACCAGCCGGCGGGAATCATCGGAAAAAGCGAACTTCTTTATTTTCTCGAAAGTAGTTATTTTGCCGGTGGTTGTTTCTAACAGGGTCATGCCTTGTTCCGGTTTATCTTTTTTTTTCGCTTTTTCCAGGGTTAGGGCATCGGGTTTAATGAGGGCGGCGGCCCATTTGCCGTCTTTAGAGATAACCGGTTTAATGCCTCTTTCTATAGTAAAAGATTTGTCGCTGCTCACCCCGTAAACGATTACTTCGCCGTTACCCCGGTCAGGTTGGGCATTGTAAACCACCCATTCGCCGTCTGCGGACATGGCGGCATTATTTATTTCTTTGAATTCCATAATGTCCTGGAAAGTCAGGACTTTTTTTTTGGCCGTATCGCTGCTTAGAGTCAGGCCATAGAATAAGACCAGCATTATTACAAAATAAAATAATCTTTTCGGTTGTGTGTTTCTGTTCTCGATCATAGCAAAGCCTCCGTAGGTTTTGTTTCGCTGCGCCGCGTTTTTTTTACCGGCATAGTTTTTTATATCACAGATACTTACTATTATGCAACCCTATTCTTGCCTCCGGCGGCCCTGCCGGGGGCCAAACTTTTGAAAAAGTTT
>JAGLSW010001253.1 GCA_023135565.1 Candidatus Aminicenantota bacterium
CCAAAAACTTCTGATTAGCTTCGCTCGCTTTTGGTTTACCTTTATCACCACTAAATGCTTCCCCATTTTGTAGGGTTAGATAGATAGCTGAGTCGCAGCTCGCTATGTCCAAATACTTGCGCCGCGATACTTTCTCAAAATTAAAAAAAGCTCCGGCTTCGGGCTTAGGAAACTTAATCCCAAAAATCTTTTCTCCTTTTCTTAAGCCCAACTGTTTGTAACCTTTGAAAAATTTCGCTAAAGGCATTTCCCGCTCCCGGCTGCCTTTGCCTAACACAATATCCGCTTTTAACGCCAGGAAAAATATAGTTAGATCGGCAATAGGCGAGGCATTGGCAATATTGCCGCCTATGGTAGCCCGGCTGCGAATTAGCTTCGAGGCCACAAGACTGAGGTATTCTTTAATGCCGGGGACAAAACGCGCCAGCAAAGAAGAATTCTTGATCTCTTCGGTGTTAGTGCCCGCGCCGATAAAAATCTTTTCGCCCTCTTCTTTTATGCCGGATAATTCCGGGTACCGCGATAGGAAATCCAATTCCAAACCGGCTGCTTCTTCCCCTTTTTGTACGTACATATCTGTCGCTCCTGCGGCAAGTATTTTTTTCACTTTTGTCGAGTTCGGGGCCGGGGCCGGAGCGTCCAAAGCTTCCAGCCGGGCGGGGATGTCTAAAAAATACCGGGGCACAACACCCCATTCTACTAATTCGGGGACGGCGCCGTTATTGCCGTTTTTGTCTTTACCTGCTTTTTCAGCGAGGGGGGCGCCCCCCCCAGCCGGTAGGCCATCCGAAACGATCTTCTTTTGTTTGGAATTCTTCCCGGAAAGACAAGATTTTTCCAGGATAGTAGTACAAAGAGATTCGGCGGCTCTCCTGATCGACACATAGCCGGTGCAGCGGCAAATATTGCCGTCCAAAGCGTCTATGGCCGCGGGGTAAGCGGGTGCCTCTTCACTCAACAAAAAACCGGTCAAAGAAAGCACAATGCCGGGGGTGCAAAAACCGCACTGCACGGCTCCCTGGTCTACCAGCGCCTGCTGCACCGGGGTGAGTTTGTCGCTGTTCAGGCCTTCTACGGTAACCACATGCTTGCCGTGAAGTTCACCGATAGGCAGCAGGCAGGACACCACGGCTTTATATTTCACCCGCCGGTTTTGCAGTTCACCCAATAGTATAGTGCAGGAGCCGCATTCCCCTTCCCGGCAGCCCTCTTTGGCGCCGCTGAGCCCCTGTTCCCGGCGGATAAAATCTAAAGTAACCGTGCCGGCAGGCAGCTCAGTTTCTACTTCCCGGTCATTTAAAATAAACTTAATCGTTTTCATTATCTATTTCACTCACTTTTTTAATCCTGTATTCGCGGATGTTGAATTTTTCTAAAACGTCTTGTACACAGTGATTTCTTACGCTGATGTACACATCTTGCCCGGTTTTTAAAACATCTTGCAGGATAGTCGAAAAACCGCCGCCCGATAGTTCTAAGGGGCCGATTTCGTCGATAAAAATAGGCTCGACGCCGCGCTGTAAAATATCGACAATAATACTTTCGGCAAATTCAAAGGCCGCTCTTGAAAAACAAAAAGGACCAAAACAGCAGGCTTCATCCCATTTCCCAGGCACATATGCGGCTTTAAAAGCCAAAACTTTCTTCTCTCCTGTATTTAGTCTCCGGATTTCGTAGCCGCAAAATTCTTCCTGTCCCCGGTTGGCAAATATTTTCGTAGATACAAAACCGTCGCCCTGTCCTAATCGGTTATAGATAGAAACCATCCTGCCGGTTTTGCCTTCATTTACTACACCACTGATTATATAGATCATTACTTATTGCCTTCGGCAACCCTCCGGGGGCCCTGCCGGGGGCCA
>JAGLSW010001254.1 GCA_023135565.1 Candidatus Aminicenantota bacterium
GCAGGGCCGCCGGAGGCAAGAAATATTATACCCGCGCCGCGGGCTTCAGGGTAACAAAATTGACCCTCATGCCGACACCACCCATTATCGGGTCGGTCTTGGTCTTTGTAATGAGGTCGGTGACACTGGCGCCTTTCATAAAAGAACGCCTCATCTTCTTCTGGGTGTGCCCGAAACCGTGCACCATAAACACACAATCAGGCCGAATTCGCTGCGTCACTTTTGCCCGTACCGGGCTGCAGGCCGCGCCGTCCTGGTTTTCCAGTTTGATATACTGGCCGTTTTTAATGCCCCAATCTTTGGCTGCATCGCTGTTGATCCACACTTCGTTTTCCGGGGCCAGTTGAGTCAGTATGGGGTTGTTGGTGGTCCTGCCGAAAGAATGGGAAGGAGAACGGCCGTAAAGCAGCCGGAAATAACCGGCGGGCGGTTCTTCGTGCCGGGTGTATTTGGGTACCGGGGCAAAACTGTAATCCGCCAGGGTTTGGGAATAGAGTTCGATCTTTCCGCTGGGAGTGTCGAATTCGATCTCTTCGCCTTTTTCGTAGTAGAGGGGCGTTTCCCGGCTTAGAACCTTTACGCCGACCTTCTGCATCTCATTTAAAGAACTGCCCACTTTTTTCAAGCGGAAGTCTAAATACTCTTCGATATTTTTCCATTTGAAATAATGTTCTAAATCCAGCTTTTTCGCCAATTGCTTGACCATCCACCAGGCCGGTTTCGAGTCGTATTTGGGCTTGAAAGCAGGCATACGCAGCGCGATTTGTTTTTCCCGGCCCGGGGCAGTGCGCAGCTCATCGTACCGTTCTAAATAGGTGCATTCAGGCAGCACTACATCGGCCCAGCCGGTTATCTCTGCCGGCAGGATATCTACTGCCACTAATAAATACAGGTTGCGGATAGCTGCCAGGGTCTTTTCCCTGTCCGGCAGCGTGTGCAGCAGGTTGGAACCGTAAACGATCCAGCCTCTGAAACTGCAATCATTCTCCGCCGACGGGATAGTGGCGTCGCAGATACCGGAAGAGAGGGCCAGGTTGGCCAGCTCGAATTTTCCCGGGAACGCATCACGCCAGGACTTTTTCGGTTCGGGGTAGGGGGGATGGGGATAGGCGGGGACATCGGCTTCCGTCGCCTGGAAGAAACCACCTTCGCGGCCCCAACTGCCTAAGAGGGCGTTCAGGATAGCTCCGGCCCGGACGCGCTGGGTATCGTCGCCGTACCAGACTACATGACGACCCGGATGCACTAATGTGGCCGGGGCGTGTTTTGCCATCTCCCGGGCGGTTTCGCGGATCAATTGGGGTTTGATGGTAGTGATGGGGTAAGCCCATTCCGGGGTATTCTTTTTGACTGCTTCTTTTAGCTTCTCAAAACCGGATGTATAGTTTTTTACATATTCTTTATCGTACAACTCTTCGTTGATGATAACATTGATCCAGGCCAGTAACAGCGCCATGTCCGTGCCCGGTTTGATGGGCAGCCAGTATTTCGCTTTGCTCGCGGCTGTGGAAAACCGCGGGTCAACGGTAATGATAGATGCTCCACTGCGAATCGCCCGGCCCAATTCGTTGACCTGGGAACTGTGGGTATTCTCCCCGATATGGGAACCGATCAAAACGATACATTTGCTGTTTTTCATATCGGTATTTTCCGGGGAGTTAATGGCGTCGCCGTAGGTCAGCAGGTAAGCTTCTTCCCTGGGACCGCGGCAGTTGGCATAAGAGGGGGCGGCAATATTATTGGAACCGTAAGCTTTCAACAACTGTTTGAAGAAACTGCCCCCGGTGCCGTGGGTGAATAGAGCTACACATTCGGGGCCGTACACTTTGGCGATTTTTTTCATTTTAGCGGCGATGTAATCGAAAGCTTCGTCCCAGGTGGCTTCTTTAAACACCTGCTTGCCCCTTTCCTGTGTGCGGATCAGGGGTGTTTTCAAGCGGTCGGGATCGTTATAGGCGCCGATTCCCGACGTGCCTTTGGTACACAGGCGGCCATAGCAGTGCTGGTCTTTTTCGTTTCCCGTAATCTTCCAGGGTTTCTCATTTTCTTTATGCACCCAACCGGCGCACTTAAAAGTACACATCTCACAGTAAGTAGGGGTGCGGGACAGGTTAAGATAGGCATCCGCCTCGTCCGCACCGGCACCGAAACCGGCCATGCGGCTGCTT
>JAGLSW010001255.1 GCA_023135565.1 Candidatus Aminicenantota bacterium
AAAGCGCTCACACGCTGCCCCTGCGGCGAAGCCACTTATTGCTCCCCCACAATTTCTTCATAAAAACGTACTAACTGTTCGACCACTTTTCGCGGTTCCAAATCTTCGATGCGCTGCGCTGCTTTTTCCCCCATCTTTTTCCTCGCCGCTTCAGACAAATCCAACGCCCTGCTTACAGCTTCATAAAGAGAAGTCGCATCTTCCGGCGCGGCCAAAAAACCGCTCCGGCCGTCCTCTATCAATTGCTCGAAACTGGTATCATAAGTGCCGATTACGACTCTTTTAAAAGCCATGGCTTCGATGCAGGCATTAGGAAAGTTATCTATCAAGGAAGGCAGTACCACTGCCTGAGCCCTCTCTAACATAGGATACAGCCGGGCATGAGACAAGGCCCCTAAAAAAATAAGCCTGTCATGATAATCCCCAGCTTTCTCCAACAAGTATTCCCGCATGGTTTTGCCTTCATATCCGGCGTCCTCTTTGCCGACAAAAACAAAATACAACTCAGGGTACCGGGCGAGAAGTTTTTCTAATATCCCGGCAATCACCACCATCCCTTTCAACACATTCAACTTGCCGAAATAAAACAAATATTTTTTATCTTTTAGAAATTTCTCGTACAGGCTTGTATCTAATTCTTCATTATCCAGGACAAAAGGAGACTCTATCACCCGGACGTCCCTTTTCGCATCCTGCTTCACTGCCGCGGCTATCACATAACTGGGGCCGAACAGGCTGTCGGCTTTTTTAAAGGCCCAGCGTTCCAATAATTCCTGCTGCCGCGCCGCAAAAGGACCAAGCCTATCATAACCGCCTTTCTTGCGGCAGAGAGAGGTAAGACTCGATACCCGGATTACAGACGGGATTCCCCGCAGCCGGAAAAATCCCACGCCGCCGAGACTGGTGTATTGCACGATGTGGATTTCCTGTTTCCCGTGTTCTTCTTTTAATTTGGCATTTAAAAGCAAACTGAGATTGAGCAGTTCAAGAAACGTAGTAAAACGCCGCAAAGTAAACAGGTTCAATATTTTAAACCACCACCTGCGGGTATATTTTACCTGGATGATTTTCACTCCGTCTGCCTCGCTCTCTTTGTGGCAATCGGAAAAAAAAATAACCAGCGGCTGATGACCCATCCGTGCCAAAGCTAAAGATACCCGGCGAATATAGTTAGCCAGCCCACCATCGAAAGTTTTATTATTCACATATTCGGTGGTGATAAAAGCGATTCTCAAAATTCCTCCCTATCCTCGGCCCACTCCCACTGGCTGGTAGCGCCCTGTCTTAATGGGGCTTTGTTGCACGGCACCGATCCGGCTACCATGTGCCGGTGACGCTTGTTTTCCGGGTAATTGCCCCGTTCAGCTAAGTTCAAAAACCGGATGCGCGGGTCCTTTATTTTTTTTAGAATATTCATGTTTTTTCTTTTATTTCATTACTTTTGTTATGAACAAACATAAAAAGAGCGGCAATTTTGTCGATATCTGTTTTATCTATGGTTCTGCCGGTGGGCAAGGTCAATACCCGTTCGCATAAAACGTCGGTTCGCGGCAGTTTCGGCATACTGCCGCGATCCAGGGTGGCGTAGGGTTCCATAAGATGACAGCCGGGATAAAAATAACGGCGCGCCCGGATATTCTCAGCAGAAAAAATTTTCACCAACTCATCCCTGCTTACACCGAACGTAGAAGCGTCGATTTCCAAAACCACGTATTGATAATTACATTTTTCTTTTTCATTATAAGGGGCAATTTCTATGCCGGGGATGGGCATCAGCTTCTCTTTATAATAAAGATAATTATTGCGATTCGCTTCGATAAATTCAGCCATACTCTCGAAAGAAGTTAATCCCATGGCAGCGGAGACTTCGTTCATTTTGCCGTTAGTGCCGATATAGATCACTTTATCTACCCCGGCAAAACCGAAATTCTTCATCAGGCGGATTTTTTCGGCCAGTTCGTCATTATCTGTCACCACTGCCCCACCTTCGAAAGTGTTAAAAAATTTAGTGGCATGGAAACTAAACACCTCGGCGTCGCCGAAGCGCCCGATCATCCGGCCTTTATAGGAGCAGGCAAAGGCATGAGCCGCGTCGAACAAGAGTTTCAGGTTGTGTTTCCCGGCGATGCGGGTAAGGTTTTCTATGTGGCAGGGCCTGCCCCACACATGGGTGCCGATAATGCCCGTGGTCCGGGGAGTAATCAGCGCTTCCACGGCGGCGGGGTCTATATTGTGAGCAGCGGCGTCGATGTCGCAGAAAACCGGTTTTATTCCCTGCCACTGCAAAGCATGAGCCGTGGCAATAAAAGTAAAAGAAGGCACGATGACTTCGCCGGTCATACCCAGCGCCCTGATGGCGATTTCTAAAGCGATAGTGCCGTTTGCCATGGCGATGCAGTGTTTGATGCCCACCATTTGGGCGACTTTTTCCTCGAATTCTTTAACATAGGGGCCGCGGTTGGTTAGCCAGTTGCGTTCTAAAAGGTCTTCGATGCGGGCGAATAGTTTCTCCCTGCTGCCTGTGTTGGGAGTGCCGACGTGCAGGGTCTTATCAAACAGCGGCGTGCCGCCGAAAACAGCCAGGTCTTTTATCTTTTTTTTCATGATGAATATTATTTTGCCTTTGCTTCTAAAATTATCAAAAGTTTTGTTCAAACTTTTTCAAAAG
>JAGLSW010001256.1 GCA_023135565.1 Candidatus Aminicenantota bacterium
CTTTTGAAAAAGTTTGATCAAAACTTTTAATAATTTAAAATCAAAAGCACTCACCCGCTGCTTCTTGCGGCGTAGCCGCTAAACGCCCCCCCACGCGAGTGGGGTTGGGGGCTAATTGCGAAGCATTGCAAAATTAGCAATTAGCAATGTAAAATTAGCATCGGACAACAGCAGCCTTTGTCGGATGCTAATTGCCCATGACGTTTATGTTGAGGAAGCGTTGGCATAGTACTTCATGAACTGGGCCCTTTCGTAGAGCTGCGGATTTTTGATGTTTTCCTGGGCCAGTTTGCCGTTGAAATCTTTGATAGACGAGTAGTTATGCTCTTTCATCCACTCCTGTACCTGGTTTAACATTACCCCGATATGCTCTGCTCCCTTTTGATAAATAATCGAAGCCACCTGCACCGCCTTTGCCCCGGCCAGGAGACACTTTACCACCCCAAAACCGTCATGGATACCCGTAGATGCAGTTAGGTCGCATTTCACTTCAGAGGACATCATGCCTACCCATCTCAAAGGTAAGTAGATTTCGTCAGGTGTGGAAAAAATATCGGCAGTGGTGAGCTTCTCTGACTTAAGGTCGATGTCCGGCCTGTAAAAACGGTTGAATAGGACAATCCCGGCAATACCCCGTAGCGAAAGTTCAAAAATCGTATTGGCAAGCCCGGAAAAATAGAACCCCATTTTGACTGCCAGGGGGATAGAGATATGTTTTTTTACTTCATTTATAATATCGAAATAGATTTTTTCTATATTTCCCCCTTTCTCTTTTATGCCGGCGGGCATTATGAATATATTTAACTCCAGGCCGTCGGCTCCGGCATCCTGCACCGCTTTCCCGAAGGACACCCATTGAGCGGCGGAAGCACAGTTAATACTGGCAATCACAGGAATTCCCACCTCTTTTTTTACCTCTTTGATCAGTTCCAGGTATTTATCTAAGGTGTGCTGTTTGGTGTAATTGCGAAGATAATCCGCCTCTTCGCTGTGCGTGTGGAAATCGGAACTCAAGGCATCGCTATCCATCGATATTTGTTCTTCGAAGATAGATTTTAAAACCACCGCGGCAGCGCCGTGGGACTCTAATTTCTTGATCTCTTTGACTGAGTGGGTCAGCCCGCAGCTCCCGATAATAACCGGGTTTTTTAAGGTTAATCCCATATAACCGGTTGTTAAGTCGGCCATTTTTGCCTCCGTATAAAGTTAGGTGTTCTTATAACACAAAGCGGACGGCCTCCGCTTTTGCAAAATAATAACATAAAAGAGTCGATTTATCAATCACTCTTTCCGTAACTCTTCAGTTTTGGGAAAAGAAAAATTC
>JAGLSW010001257.1 GCA_023135565.1 Candidatus Aminicenantota bacterium
AAAAGTTTGGCCCCCGGCAGGGTCGCCGAAGACAAGCCCCTCAGATTTCACGAATGCTTGTTTGCATAAAGCTGCTGTCCGGTTTTTCTCAAAAACCGGATAGCCCTCCGTAACTTATTTAAAAGAAATTCCGTATAATTCTATTAAAAATAAATCAACGAGTTTCAATTATATACTTAATATTTAAAACGAGGAGGTTTTAAATGAAGAAACTATTCGTTTCGATATTTGTTTTGCTTTTTGTTTTTGCGGCTCTCTCTTTTGCCGAAACAAAAGACGAAGCCCGGTTACTGCGGTTTCCCGCGGTTTATGGCGACCAGGTGGTTTTCACTTACGCCGGAGACCTATATACGGTAAGCGCCGATGGCGGCGTAGCCCGGAAACTGACCAACCACAGCGGTTTCGAGATGTTTCCCCGTTTTTCCCCGGACGGGAAAAACATTGCCTTTACAGCCCAGTATGACGGCAATACGGAAGTATACCTGATGCCCGCCGGGGGCGGAGCGCCCAAAAGGCTCACTTATACGGCTGCTCTCGACAGGGACGACGTCTCCGACAGGATGGGCCCCAACAACATCGTTATGGGCTGGCAGCACGACAACAAACATATCGTTTTCCGTTCCCGGGCCATCGAACCCAACGATTTTAACGGCCAACTGTTCCTGACCACGGTCAAAGGCGACTTACACACACAGCTTCCCCTACCCCGGGGCGGATTTTGCTCCTATTCTCCCGATGATTCCCAATTGGCTTACAACCGCGTTTTCAGGGAATTCCGCACCTGGAAACGCTACCGCGGCGGCATGGCGGACGACGTCTGGGTCCATGATTTTAAAACTAAAAAAACAGTAAATATAACGAATAACCCGGCCCAGGATATTATCCCCATGTGGCAAGGAGACAGGATATACTTCCTTTCCGATAGGGATAAGAACCGCAGGATGAATCTTTTCGTCTGCCATATGCCCTCTAAAAAAACTAAACAATTAACCCATTTTGAAGATTTCGACATCAAATTCCCCAGTTTGGGCAAAGACAAAATCGTTTTTGAAAACGGCGGCTATATTTACCTTTTCGATACGGCGCGGGAAAAATTAAGCAAAGTGGCTGTGCATATCCGCGAAGATAGGCTCAGCGCCCGGGGCGGCATAAAAAAAGTAAAGGGGAATCTCACCTATTACGAAATTTCCCCTGACGGCAAACGCGCCCTTTTCGGCAGCCGGGGTGAATTTTTTACCGTACCGGCCAAATTCGGGAACACAAGAAATCTAACCGGTACTCCCGGTATTCACGAGAGGAATCCCCAGTGGTCCCCGGACGGCAAATGGATCGCTTATATTTCCGACAAAAGCGGTGAAAACGAGATATATATTAAAGCGGCGGACGGCAGCGGTAAGGAAATCCAATTGACCACAGGCGCCGATACTTATAAATACCACATCAGGTGGTCGCCGGACAGCAGAAAGCTGCTGTGGGGCGATAAAAAACTGCGGCTGCGCTATGTAAACATCGATCAAAAAAAGATCAAAGAAGTGTTTCAATCGAAAGTCTGGGAAACCAGGAATTATTCCTGGTCGCCGGATAGTAAGTGGATCACTTACAGCAAGCGGGAAGCCGTGGGATACACCCAGGTATATATTTATTCCCTGACAAAGGCGAAGAGTTATGCGGTCACAGGTGAATGGTACGATGCAGACTCTCCTGCTTTCAGCGCCGACGGCAAATACCTCTACTTTATTTCTGCCCGGGATTTTAATCCCATTTACAGTTGGACGGAGTGGAACCACATTTACCGGGACATGGCGCGGATATACCTGATAACATTATCCAAAAGCACACCTTCTCCTTTTCAGCCGAAGAGCGACGAAGTAACGATAAAAAAAGATGCCCCGGCAGCAGGAAGCAAGCCGGCAAAGGCAAAAAAAGGGGACAAGAAGAAAGCGGAGAAAAAAATTATAGTGAAGATCGACATAGACGGTTTGAGCGACCGGGTTGCCGTGCTGCCCATTAATCCGTCGAACTATTTCGGTCTCATCCCGCTTAAGAACAAAATTTATTACCAACGCCGCGGCTCAGGAGATAAGAAGACAGTCCTGTTTATGTACGACCTGAAAAAGCAAAAAGAGAACAACTTAGGTGAAATTAACAGTTATGAGATTTCTGCGGATGCTAAGAAGATGCTTGTTTCAAAGGACGGGAAATACGCCATCATCGACCTGCCCACGGCAAAAATCAGCATTAAAGAGACCCTTAAACTCGACGGCCTGGAGATGAATCTTTGTAAGAAAGCGGAATGGAAACAGATATATTTCGAATGCTGGCGGCAGATGAGGGATTTCTTTTATGTGCCCAATATGCATGGAGTGGATTGGCCGGCGGTAAGGGACAAATATGCGGTACTGTTAGACCATGTCAATCACCGCAATGATTTAACCTACATTATCGGCGAGATGATCGGGGAACTGAGTACCGGGCACACCTACGTGGCCGGCGGTGAAAGACCCCCGGTTAATAAAATCCACCAGGGCCTGTTGGGAGCGCAGTTTGAACGGGAAACGAAAACCGGTTATTACCGCATCAAAAAAATACTGCTGGGAGAAAACTGGGATAAAGAGCGGGTTTCTCCATTGACGGCTATCGGGGTTAACGCCCGGGCCGGCGACTACATCATCGAAGTAGACGGGAAATCCACCGCTAAAATGACCAATATATACCGGCATCTAATTAATACCGCCGGTAAGCAGGTTACGCTTAGATTAAACTCTTCCCCCACGGCGAAAGGGAGCCGGAAAGTAGTGGTTGTTCCTGTTAAAAGCGAGTTGGACCTCTACTATTTTAACATGGTGCGCGCCAACATAGAAAAAGTGAATAAAGCCACCGGCGGCAAAGTCGGTTATCTCCACATCCCGGATATGGGTGTCGAAGGTTTAAACGAATTCGTTAAATACTATTACCCCCAACTGCGCAAAAAAGCGTTGATTATAGACGTACGCGGCAACGGCGGCGGTAATGTGTCGCCCATGATCATCGAAAGGCTGCGCCGCCGGGCAGTCATGATCGACATGAGCAGGAACGGTTTACCCGATGTGGATCCCGGGGGCATGATGTATGGCCCGCTGGTTTGCCTGGCCGATGAATTCTCTGCTTCAGACGGCGACATTTTTCCCTACCGCTTCAAAAAACATAAATTAGGAAAAATAATCGGTAAACGCACCTGGGGCGGAGTCGTGGGCATAAGAGGTCCTTTACCTCTGCTCGACGGCGGCCAACTATTCAAGCCGGAATTCGCTCCCTATGACCTGGAAGGGAAGAAATGGATAATGGAAGGTATCGGTGTAGAACCCGATATCTACGTAGATAATGACCCGGCCAGGGAATTCGCCGGTATAGACGACCAGTTGAATAGGGCCATCAAAGAGATCCTCGACGAACTTAAAACAAAAGAGAAAACCATACCCCCGCTGCCCCCCTACCCGGAAAAAAGAGGATATTAAGAGAACTCAGGGGAACTCAAGAAAGCTCAGGAGGGTCTCAAGAGAACTCAGGGGAACTCAAGAGAACTCAGGGGAACTCAAGAGAACTCGAGAGGGTCTCAAGAGAACTCAGGTTGAGGATGAGCTTGTGACTTCATCTTCAACCCGGGATCTCTCTTGAATTTGCCTGGGATTTGGGATTTGTAATTTCTTTGTAATTTGGGTTTATGATCCCCAGTTTTTGGTTTAATGCCGCGCAGCGGCTAAGAGGGCCCCCCCGCCGGGGGGTTGGGATTTGTAATTTTGCTCCAGGTATGTTATAAATAAGAAATGAGAGCACTTACAATAAATGTTTTTCGAGATTAGCCTGATGGTAAGAGAATATACGAAAAAAAGAGATTTAGACAAAACAAAGAAAGAGCTTATACTCGAACTGGAAGAGCTGCGCAAACAATTAACCGGGTTGAAGAAAACCGGCCGGAGACACCGCATCACCACTGAATCCGTCCTCCATGAAGAGGTAGAAAATGAACTACAGGTATACCGCGACAACCTCAAAGAACTGATGGAGAAACGCTACGCCGAACTGACCATGATTAATGAACAATTAGAACAGGAGATTAAGGAACGTATCAAAACCGAAGTCTTGCTGCGCAAATCGGAAGAAAAATACCGCATCCTGGTTGAAAATGCAGACGATGTCATCACCCTGCGCGACCTGAAATTCAACCTGCTATTCTACAATCGCGCTTATTATACCAGTTTGGGCTTTGAAGAAAACGAAACCGGCGAAATAGAAAACCTCGATAGGATTCACCACGACGATTTACCCACCATAGGAGATAAACGCTGGGAACTATTTAAAACAGGGAAAACAGAATACGAATACCGTATCAAACACAAAGACGGCCACTGGGTGCACCGCTTCGTGAAATCCGTTATTATACAGGATATCGAACCGCGCCGGGGATCGATATTATCCATTATCCGCGATATCACGAAATATAAAGAAACGGAAGAGCAGGCCCGGCAGCAGCAGGAACAACTGATCCAGGCCGACAAAATGGTCTCTTTAGGCACACTGGTTTCCGGTGTTGCCCATGAGATCAACAATCCCAACAATTTTTTGATGTTAAATATCCCCCTGCTGCTAAATGCGTGGACCAGTGTGCAGCCGATTTTAGATAAATACTACCGAAATGAAGGTGACTTTTTCGTAGGCGAAAGGTTGAAGTACTCACGCATGCGGGATTCCATACACCATCTATTCAGCGGCATCCTGGACGGCAGCAAACGAATAAAAAGTATCGTCGAACAATTAAAAAACTTTTCCCGTATCGAAACCTTCGACACCGGCGAACCTGTGGACATCAATGAAGTCATCAAAACTGCCGTCGAACTGGTTTCAAATTTGATTAAAGAATCGACAAAACATTTCTCCGTCGAGTATGGACATAATTTACCGAAAGTAGAGGGCAGCTTTCAAAGATTGGAACAGGTCATTGTCAATCTCCTCGAAAATAGCTGCCAGGCCCTGCCGGATGCAGGCAGGGGCATATCTCTTTCAACTCGATATAACGAAACGGCAAATATTATCCTGGTTAAGGTTAAAGATGAAGGCAAAGGGATACCCCCCGATACCCTCTCGCAAATATTAGAACCTTTTTTTACTACCAGACGCGACAGCAAAGGAACCGGTTTAGGACTCTCGGTCTCATCCAATATTATCAAGAACCACGACGGTTTCTTAAACTTCGAATCGACACCCGGTAAGGGCACCACCGCAACCATTATCTTACCGGTAAAAAAGGAAAAAAGCGACCCCGGAGGTCAATAATGGATGAAATAAAATTTCCATCGCTGCCCATTTTAATGGTGGATGATGAGGATCATCTGCTGTATAGTTTCGATCTTACCTTAGGAGACGCAGGAATAAACAATACGATTTCCTGCAATGACAGCCGCGAAGTCATGAAAATCGTAAGCGAACAAGAGCTCGGTATCATACTTTTGGATCTTTCCCTTCCCTTTATCCACGGAACGGTGCTGCTGGAGAAAATAAAAGGCGAATTTCCCGATATACCGGTCATCATAATTACCGGGAACAGCGAAATAGAGACTGCCGTAGATTGTATGAAACAAGGCGCTTTCGATTATCTGCTTAAACCCATAGAAAGGGGCCGCTTAGTGGGCAGTGTCAAGAGAGCCATCGAACTCAGGGAACTGCGCGAGGAAAACAAATCCCTGAAGCAGCGGATTTTCGACCCGAAACTGATGCAGCCCGAGGCATTCAAAAAGATCATTTCCGGCAATGAGAAGATACACTTTCTTTTTCACTATATGGAAGGTATAGCCAGGACATCCGAACCGGTTCTTATTACCGGGGATACGGGAGTGGGAAAAGAGCTCTTCGCCGCCGCTTTTCACCTACTCAGCGCCAGGAAAGGGAGGTTCGTACCGGTCAATGTGGCAGGCTTAGATGACCAGATGTTTACCGACACCCTTTTCGGTCATAAAAAAGGCGCTTTTACCGATGCGGTTAAAGAACGCGGCGGCCTTATAGAAACCGCTGTGGGAGGGACGCTTTTCCTCGACGAAATCGGAGATCTGAGTATCCCTTCCCAGGTAAAATTACTGCGGCTGCTGCAAGAACGGGAATATTATCCCTTAGGACAGGATGAACCCAATTATTCGGACGCCTTGATTATAGTGGCTACCAACCAGGACCTTTTCCACCTGAAGGAGACCGGCGAATTTAGAAAAGACCTCTATTTCCGTTTGAATGTGCATAATATAGCCATTCCCCCACTGCGCGACCGATTGGATGATCTTCCTATCCTGGTGGATCATTTTTTAACTGAAGCAGCGGGAAAACTCGGTAAGAAGAAGCCGACGCCTCCCCCGGAACTAATCACCTTACTGGCTACTTATCACTTCCCCGGCAACATCAGGGAACTGCGCTCCATGATTTTCGATGCGGTAAGCACCCACAAGGCCAGGGTATTATCCTTAGATTCTTTTAGAAATTATTTAAGCAAACGCCGCAGCATGATCGAACATGCGAATCCCGGGCAAGAGAAAGACAGCAGCGAACCCCTGATCGTTTTCCCTTCCACCCAATTGCCCAGCCCCCAGCAGTCCCAGATCATGTTGATCCAGGAAGCGATGAAAAGAACAAAAAACAACCAGAGTGTGGCTGCTCAACTGCTGGGTATCAGCAGGCAGGCTCTGAATCGCCGCTTAAAACAATTAAAACGGTAGAGATCGAAAAAACTTTCTCTCACTCTTAAACCTGAGCTCTCTTGGAGCCCCTCCTGATCTCTCTTGAGCCCTTCCTAAGCTCTCTTGATCCCCTCCTGAGCTCTCTTGATCCCCTCCTGATCTCAAAGGGGTGCAGCATATCTTGCACCGTCAACATTTTTCAATCTGCCGTAAAGCTAACAATAAAGGGGATTTAACGCCCGGCATCTCTTTTTTGTCAACATTTTGCTGCATGGGTTTTCGTTTTTCCTATCCAATCTCTTTTCCTCGAAACCGTTATATATCAGGCGTTTTCAAAGTTTTGTAGTTTTGGCATCAAAATTGCTAAGTAAATAGCAACGGAGAGAAAAGGAAAGGGAGCTAAGATGTGAAATTTTTGGCCCAGACACCCAACAACGACCAGGGGGGCGGGGTAAAACCCGCCCCCCAGTTTTTTAGTTACACCTAAGGTTTCGAGGGGAATCAAATAACAAATACGCAGGGAAAAAAAATATACGCTTTAATGATACCGGCAGAATTTTTCCCGGTACTTCACTAAAAAAGGGAGCTTGAAGGCGGGGATTCGAGTTGTACTGCACATGTTCGTTATTAGCGTTATGTAACGGGAGCTCTAATTTTCTCTCTCACTATAAACATTTGTCCTGCGGGATACAACTGTTCTAAAAGTGCACACTTTTTTGAACAGTTGTCCGCAGGCTTGTTTGCAGCCATCAGCCCCCGGCGTTCAGTCCTCAGCAGGCTGACGCTTAAATGCTGAAAGTCGATGGCTGAAAACTGAATGCTGTTTACGATAAATTGATGACTACCATGCGCAGGGTGGTCATCTCTTCTATGGCAAACTTTGCCCCTTCCCGGCCTAATCCGCTGCCTTTATTGCCGCCGTAAGGCATATGGTCCACCCTGAAAGTAGGAATGTCGTTGATAATCACCCCGCCTACATCTAAGTTTTTCACCGCTTTCATGGCCCTATTTATGTCGCAGGTAAAGACCCCGGCCTGCAAACCGTATTCGCTGTTATCGCAGAGTTCCACCCCCTGCTCGAAAGAATCGATTTTTTGTATCACCACAGCGGGGCCGAAGAGTTCTTTTCTCATTATTTTCATCTCCGCGCCGGCATCGGTAATAACCGTGGGCCGGTATATATTGCCTTCTCTTTTGCCGCCTAAGAGGATTTTCGCGCCCCTGTCCACCGCTTCGTCTATCCAGCTTTCCACCCGTTTTGCTTCGTCTACAGAGATCATGGGACCCAAATCGGTCTCCCTGTCTAAGGGATTGCCAATTTCCCATTCTTTTGTTAGGCGGACGAATTCCCGCGTAAATTTGTCGTAGATGTCTTTATGGACAAAAATCCGCTGCACAGATATGCAGACCTGGCCCTGGTAATAGAAAGCGCCCATGACGCACCTTTTCACCACAAAATCCATATTGTCGATATTATTGTCGATGACGGCGCCGCTGTTGGAACCCAATTCTAAAGTGATTTTTTTAATCCCGGCGATACGGGTGATTCGTTCGCCCACCTCCCTGCTGCCGGTAAAACTGATCCTGGAGATTCGTTTATCTTTAAGCAGTGCTTCGCCTACAGTTGACCCCGGGCCCACCAGCGCATGGATGCCTCCCGGCGGCACCCCGGCTTCGTTAAAAGCCCGTACCAATTCGATACCGGACAGGGGGGTTAGGCTCGACGGTTTCAGGATAACCGGGCACCCGGCGGCTATGGCCGGGGCAATCTTGTGGGCCGCCAGGTTTAAAGGAAAATTAAAAGGCGAGATAGCCAGGACAACGCCTGCCGGGAATCTTTCGTAATAGCCGACTTTACCTTCCCCGGCCCGGCCGGCGTCGATGGGCAGGGTTTCACCGTGTATTCTTTTTGCCTCTTCCGCGGCATATTCGATATTTTCGACACAGCGTTCCACCTCGGCCCTGGCAAATTTATAAGGTTTCCCTGCTTCCCTAATTATCAGTTCGGTAAAGTGTTCGCTCTCCCTGTTGATAATTTTTGCCGCACCGGCTATTATCCGGCTCCTGCGGTGGGCCGGCAGGTTAGCCATGGTTTTTTTTGTTTTTTCCGCCGCGGCCACTGCTGTTTCGATATGATCTGTCCCTGCCACTGAAACGCAGGCAAAGGCTTCGCCGCTGAATTTATCGAAAACTTTTTCTTGTTTGCCGGTTTTTACTTTTTCACCGGCAATGAAAAGATCATATGAGTCCATGATTACCTCCTAATATTATAGTGTTTTTTCAAGACTAAGCTTGAAATAAAACCACCTCATGGTGGTTATCCCGGTTTTTGGCGTACTGTCCCAAAACGGCTTATAGGGTGCACCCGCCGGGTGCCTCGAAATTTGTATATCATGTTTATTTTTTCCGCCATGCAATGGCATAAACTATATTATTGTTTATATACTTTTCTCCTGTGTTTGACTGTTAATATAGTTATTTCTCTTTCCGTTAAATCGGCGGTATAAATGATGCGATAATCGCCGAACCGGTATCGGTAAAGCCCTTTTAAATTACCTTTAAGCGGTTTACCCAGGTTTACCGGATTTTTGATGAAATAGGTCTTAATTTTCTCTATTATTTTTTTCGAGGCGCTTTTGTCCACAGCTCTTAAATCCTTCAAAGCGTCTTCGTGCCAGGTTAGGTTATAATCCAAGTTCTTTCTCCACTTCCCCGGTTGTTAAATATTTTGCGTTTTTTCGGTTCAATCTTTCTAATGCTTCGTGGGCGTCTTCGTAGTCTTCTATAACCTCTTCGACGACTTCCAGGATGAATGAGCTTTTACTGCGTTTCGTTTTTTGTGAAATCGCCTCCAACTTCTTGCTTATTTCATCGGGTAATCGAACGCTTAATGTAGACATTTTAAAACTCCTTATATTTGATATGTAGTAATTGTAATACAAATAATACAAAAAATCAACTCTTCATGCAGAAGTTATTCATTTTGAAATAAATCGATCTCTAAACAGTTCATGTTCCGTTCATACTCATTTCGTCCGGCTGTGTTTATTGTACAAAACTGGATAGTTACAATCTTATTTTTTGCTTTTTTTTTCAAAATGTTTTAAAATAGTATTTCAAATAATTTTTAATCGAAGCAAGGGAGGTTTAAAATGAATGTAAAGCCGATCAAGGAGAAGCTAAAAGAAACAAGATTTCGCCGGATTTCAAGTGGTCTATTAAAAGGGCCTATCAAAACCGGCTGGGGGCTGGCGATTATTGCCGTTATGATCCTGGTAGGTTTTTTAACTTGCAGCAAAAAGAACGCTGAAAAGTGGTCTCCGCCGCAAGTCATCAAAGTAGACACCGGGCAGGCTTTAGCAAACCTACACCGCACTATATACTGCGAACCTTACAGGAAAAACCAGGTGACGGGAATGCTTGCCCGGGAAGGAGATTTATTATTAGAAGATAATTTTTTATTCCCCTACCGGGAATCCGACGGCCAAGCCTTTTCTTTAAAAATAGAAGATTCATGCCGGCTGCGGTTAGGGAAAAAAATCATTTCGCTAATACTAAACGAAAAGGGCTGGGAATGGTTAGAAAAAGCATCGGATGAGGATATCGCTTCTCTTCGAATTCTTTGTTTCGACGATATATATTTTGATGATATTATCGAGGAATCCCGGCTTCCCCTTCTTAAAAAAATAGCTCAAAAAAATCCAAATATCGGCTTATCATTCGATTATGAAGACTCAGACAGCCGGATCATTTCATTATTCAAACCCGAAGTGTTATCTAATATTGATGAAGAATCATTAATGAAAGCGTTACCTTACCTGCAAAACGTGCAATTTTTATGGGTAATGTTCACCAATGCTTCAATATTAGAAAAACTCTCGGACCTACCCAAACTTCGAACTCTAAGATTGAACTTAAATAAAAATTCACCTCGATTAGTTTTTCCTCCCGGGGATAAATTAAAACACCTGGAATCTTTATCGGTGATTGTTCCCGAATCCGATAAAATCGGGGATATCTCAGGTATCGGGGATTTAAAACAATTAAAAGAGCTTGTTTTATTGTCCGAAGGAATAGATAACCTTGAATTCCTCGCAGCACTCACCGAATTAAGAACGCTTTCTTTAAATTCCTGCGAAAATCTCAAAGATATTTCATTTTTGAAAAAATTAACGAAGCTGACCTGGTTGGGTTTCCCGGCCAATATCTCCCAGGAAAATTTTAATACCGTGTTAAACGAACATCCGGCCCTGCAAGTAGTGGAGCTTATGGCCTGTAAAAACATCACCGATCTCAATGCGCTGACTCAACTGCCGGATTTGAAAGCGGTGATTATCGGCGGCGATACTTCCGCAAATATCGAAGTCCTGGAAAAAATTAAAGGCTTGCAATTATTGGCTTTGCCCAAAGATGAATTCGAAGGCGGTCCTTCCGAAAATGTAAAAAAACTTGAGAAAGCGCTTCCCGGATGCATCATCGTAGAAGGAGGGACAGCCTGTATGGGTTCAGGGTGGATTTTGCTGCTGTTTCCCGGTGTATTTCTTGCCCTGTTGATCAGCCGGAAACTACGCAAGACACTGACCTCCGGCGGCCCTGCCGGGGGCCAAACTTTTGAAAAAATTTGAACAAAACTTTTGATGATAAAAAATCAAAAGCGCTCCCCTGCCGCGTAGTACCGACAAATATGAAATCTCTTATTGAAAACAAAAAGTTATTGATCGAAACCGGCGCATTCGGCGCGGGCATGCTGCTGTTTGCCCTTTTTATTCACTCGAAACTCCCGCTGCTCTTTTTTTCCTACGCCGGTCTACTCCTTGCCGCGGTTATCCTGGGCCGCATTTTTTTTAAAGAAACAAATCTTTTGGAAATTTTCGGCCTATCAAAACTTTCGGCAAAGGTACTGCTCATCTCTTTTGTGGGACTTCTTTTCGGCGCTGCTATCGGCGTTCAATACCGGCTTCTCTTAGGCAGTTCGATTTTGCCCCGGTTTTTTTCCACTTTCGTACTGCTCTCCGCCCTAATCGGGATTACCGAAGAACTGCTGTATCGCGGTTATGTGCAAGGGCGAGTCAAACCTTTCGGCCCCATTTTTGCCATCGGCTTTGCTGCTTTGCTGCACAGCGGTTATAAAGTTTTCCTCTTTATTTTACCGCCTGCCGGGGTATCTACCGATTTGTTATCTTTAGCCCTGTACACACTCTGGGGCGGGTTGGGTTTCGGCATTTTAAGAGAAATTTCAGGCAGCGTCCTGCCCCCGCTTCTTGCTCACGCTGCTTTCGATATTATCGTCTATGCGGAGTATGCCAAAGCCCCCTGGTGGGTTTGGTCATAGCCTCCCCGCGAAGCGGCTTATAGGCTGGGG
>JAGLSW010001258.1 GCA_023135565.1 Candidatus Aminicenantota bacterium
TTTCCCAAAAACTCTTGACAATACGAATTATTAGCGTAGGAGGTAAAAAATGAGAAAAACTAACATCATTATTTTATTATTGTTCGTCTTCGCACTGGTTTTGTGGTCGGGCGAGAAGGCTAAAACCATCAAGATCGGTAGTATTTCCTGGTATACGGAACAAAACAGCTTCGATGAAATCATCGGGATCGCAAAAAAAGAGAATAAACCGGTAATGATTGTTTTTTCCGCCACCTGGTGCAAACCCTGCCGGGAGGTAAAGAAAAAGGTGTTTTCCGGCAGTGATTTTCAGCAGGCGGCGGACAAAGTCGTACTGCTCTATATCGAACAGACAGACCCCAAAGCCGGAGCATATCTCAAGCAAAGCCGGGTCAATGTGTTCCCAACTTTTAAAATTTTTTCCAAAGAGGGCATCGACTTAGACACCGGTTTTCCGCACTGGTCGGTAAAGGGATTCTTAAAATGGATTGATGATGTGCAGGCGGGGAACAACCTCTACGCCCTTACCCAGAGGTTGGAAAAAGAGCCGCGGAACCGTGAATTGATGTTAAAAATAGAGAGCAAGCTCAGGTACGCCGGTAGAACCGAAAAACTCGATCTTTTGAGACGTGCGATAAAAGTAAAACCGGACTTTAACGATCCCCTGGCCCAGCGGGCCTATGAAAAGATTGCTGCCTATTTGTACCGGGAAATGTCCGAAAGGCAGGAGGCGGATGAAAAAAAGGCTTATGCCCGCAAATTCAGCCGGGAATTTTTGCCGGTTATGAATGCCTATTACCCCGGCAAATTCAGGTATATGTTAAAAGATGACCGGGCTGTCGAGTGCATCACCGCCTGGTATAATGTCCTGGGGCAATACGAAAAAGCCCGTTCCTATTTTGCCGGTTTTTTAAAAAGGAACAAGAACGATATCGAGGTTAAATACCATATCGACATTTTCCCACATGCATTCACTGCCCTGCTGCACACCGGCAGGGAGAAAGAGGCGGAGCAGTGGCTGGCGAAACTCCACGAACGGGTGTTGGATGTGATCAGCGACAAGAACCTGTGGTTTTACTCGCCCCGGCTTATCGACGTCTATGAAGCCTTTATTCGCTATTATGGGGAAAAAGAGCAGGTCAAAAAAGGCGAGAGATATGCCGCCCTGGTTTTCAACGAAGCCTTAAAACAAAAAAGAGAGCGCATGGTCGAATATTACAAAATAGGCTATGCAAAGGAATATCTCTTTTTTGCCGCTGAAGTCATCGAGCAGCACGAAAAGGAATTAAAAACCGCCAAAGGGGAGCGGTTCGCCGAATTGACCCGCAATCTAAGCGCCGTGTACAGCAGGCAGGGCAAAAAAACGAAAGCCAAAAAACTCCTTTACGGTCTCTATGAAAATAAAACCCTAATCGAATCGCTGACAATGCAGCAGAGGTCCGGGTATTTCGAAGCTATTGCGGCGACAATGCTGGAGGCGAAGATAGTGGAAAAGAAAACCCTGGAAATCGCGGAAAAAGCAGTGCGGATAGAATCCAATGAGCGTACTTTGGATACCCTGGCTTCGGTGTATGCGGCCCTGGGTAATTACGCGGCGGCGGTGAAGTATGAGAAGCAGGCTCTAAAAATGGCGTACAGTTCCTATGTGACCGGCATGTTGAAAAGGAAACTGGAAAAGTGGCAAAAAGCGAGCGGTGTCCGCAGCCGGTAAGGAGATCGATTACCCGGTCAAGAGCGGTTTTCCAGGTAGTTCTGCTGCACATCCCGCAGCACATGCTTTAATTTTTCATAACCACCTGTTCGTTCACCACCGGGGATTCTTAGATAATTAATATCCTGGAACCCATCGTAAATCCAATTAGTAGAATCTACTATTACCGGGATAATGACTTTGTTTTTCCCGGATTTTTGGCTGTTGATCGCCATTTCCCACTCCCGGATATGATACTTCAATCTACCTTCCACCAAGATTCTCCTGGAATTTCTTGAAATCAAAGGGATAAAAACCGGGCATTGGTCGATGGCTTTGATAATTGTCTCAGCTATCGGGGCGCCCGGTATTAATTCTTGCTCATCTAACCATACAGCGATCCCATCCTCTCTCAAGAGGGACGCTAAACGGAATGCCGTTTCCCTATCCTCACCTACGTAACTTATAAACACTTTAATGTTAAGGTCGGGGTATGAGGCGCGTTTAAAATAATCCGACGCCCTTTTTTGGTCTCCCAGGGAGCGGTAAATCCTGCCTATATTGTCATAGGCTATCGTTAACCCGGCCCTGTCGTTATTTTTTTCAAACAAATCCACTGCCCGGTTAAAAAATTTAAGCGCTTTTTCTACATCGCCCCGGTCAAAATAAACCGCTCCCAGGTTGTTATAATTATGCGCCATCCCGGTAAGATTATTATTTTTCCAGGAGATATTTAAGCCCTTTAAACCGAACTTCAACGCCATATCTAAATCACCGATATCCCGGTATACCCGGAAAATAATATTATAGGCCGCAGCCAGGTTTTTCGTATCATTATGCGTTTTAAAAATCCCGGCGGCTTTTAAGGCAAATTCCAACGCCCTATCCACGTCGCCTTTCGCCCGGTATATCCTGCCGATCTCGCTGTATCCTTTTGCTATACTCGCTTTATCGGCATACTTTTCTTCGATTTTTAGGGCTTCGAGAATCCGTTCCAATGCGGCGTCATAGTCATCCGCTTGACTATAAAGCATTCCCAATTCAAATAACCGCCCGGCTTTATCTTTATCATCGGATAAGTCCCGGATAGAATTTTCCAGGTAGGCGATTTTCTCCTGCGGGTTCGAGTATTTTCTCTCTTCCTCTTCTTCTATCTCGATAGGCTGAAGGAAAGAATCTTTGCTCTCCGGTACGAAGGTAAAGGTGACTTTCATCCAGTCATAAAAATCGAAGGCCTCCCGGATCATCACTTTTAGCGAAGATTCGGTCATAAAAAAAACAAAAAGGGCGTCGAAATGCATAAAAAAATCCCGGATGAGATTCATTTCCCGGAAAAATTTTTTCGGTGTGCTCTGCGATAAAGAGATGCAGTTTTCAATGTTGTGTATAAAGTAAATATTTTTATTACCCGCAGATTTTTTTTGCCTTTCGATAAGGGTTTGCCGAAGTTCCGACACACCGCCGGGAGGCTCCGCCATGTCGATAAAATGGATACGTTTAAGCAAAGGATCGCCTTTAATAAACCTGAAAATCTTTGCTTGTTCCTCCGGCGGCACCCGGCAGAGGCACAGCCCTTTTGCCGGGTGAGATATAAATTTATAAAACAGATGGAAATTATCCCGGTTTTCCGGGAGTTTGAACAGGCGCTGTCCCCCTTTATTCACCTGCTTTTTTGCTTTCATTTTTTTTCATTTTCTCTTTATATGCTTCGATAAAAGTGTCGAGCAAAGGATGGGTGTCATAAAAACCTTTGCCGTTGAATTTCATGACGGCCCGCGTCCTGAGCAAATCCAGCAGCGCCAGGTTCTTTTTGGGCGCAGTTTTGTTACCGTCGGAAATATCGAATAATATCTCTAAGTACTCTTCGAATTTGATCTTAATTTCATCATCCCGCTCCTGGATACGGGACGCAAAAATATCTTTTATCGAATCGATCGATTTTTTCATAGAGGCCCTGGTGATTTTTTCCGAATTCTCGATAAGGGCTGCCCGCTGGATGATGTGAAATAATTCCCTGATGGCGCCGCCTGAATATTTAATGGCGTCCTTATAACATTCATTCTCGAAAAGAGAAAGGTCTAAGCGCCGCTGCAGGATTTCGGTTAAACAATCGACCCCTGGTTTGTAAATCCTGCTGTTTTTATCTTTTATCTTAATCATGGGCAGCACTTCCGCCTGGCCAAATACATTCTGTATAATAGCAAAATCGGGATGAAAAATCAGTTCTACGGGTATAGTCAAAACCATTTTACAGCGGAAATCGCGGATAAAAGCAGAATTCTCGATGTAGAAATCCCGTGCTTTTAAGAAGGACATCTTTTCGAGATCATCGACTATTATTAAGGTTTCTTTTCCTGTTTTTGCTTTGAGATAATCGAAAATTTTGTTGCACTCGAAAATCAGGTCGTTGATCTTGCGTTCTTCGATGCGGATAGCCTCGATTCTATCTGAACCGAAAACTCTGCGTTCGGTTTTGGCTTTAAAAAAAACACCTTTTAAGAAATCTATTCCCACACCCCTCGACCTGACCTGTTCTTCTTTCTCTTCTTTTATGATCCGGGTATCGAAACACCAGACGGTAATATTGTCGATAATTTCTTTTAATAATTCGTCCTTTTCATCCACCAGGTCATTGGCGTATAAATAATGCAGCGTGTCTTCCACGATTTCAAAAAGAAGGGACTCGATGCTGGTTTCGTTGAGTTTGAGCCTGTTCCAGGCGGAAAAAATAATTACATTAAAATCCTTTTGCATTTCAAAGCAGAGCTTGATTAATTCGGTGGTTTTACCGGAACCGACAAAACCTGAAAAAAGCCTTTTTGTATAGGGCGTAAGGGGATTTTTCAAAAGCTGCTCCAACGAAGATAAGGTGTCTGCATCCCTGACTTTATCTGTTTCCACATAAAAATTCTTAAGTCTATTTCCCGTTAATTGTGCCAAATCCAGTACCGTGACTATATCTCCTTTAGAAAAAGCTTTTCCAACCTTTACTTTAAAATAGGCTTCCGGTAAATTGTAGCCGTCCTGGATTGACTTTAGTACCACATCATCTTCTTTTTCATTCTTTTTCATGTTTCTATTTTATGAAATCCAAACAGCCATGTCAAGCAAATCCTTTGCCTTTTATTTGTTTGACAGCGAACTTCAGCGGGTAGTGAAGTTTTAGAAAATTCGTTTCCAGGTAAATAAAACTAAAAAGATTCAAAAAAAATCCGAATAGGGGTTGATTTTTTTGAAAAAATTATTTACAATAATACTTCCAAAAAAAAATCCGTTACTTCATTTGTTATGAAGGAGGACAGTGATGAACGTACCAGAAATTCAAGAAGTGAAAAAGCATTTAGACGAGTTGAAAGACAAGGGCCTTGTTAAAGAATGGGTATTGCCCTATGAAAACATCTTAACCAGGTTGACAGCCGCTATATTCTTCCTGACGCCTACAGAGGATTCAAAACTCGATGAAATCTGGAAGGAATTGGATAAGCACCCCCGCTTGACGTACAGGCTTAATGAAGAGAAAAAATTATCCGAACTGGTGTGGCGCGTCGAATTCAACAAAGATTTTGAACTTTAATTAACCGGTTCCATAAGCAGCGCTTACATGCTGCCTGGATTAGACTGCCGGAAGACGCTGCTGCGGGCGTCTTTTCGGACAGCCTTAATGGCCTGTAATGAGCCTCACAGTCCCTTATCGGTTGCGGACGCTGTCCCTCTGCGCCCGCTTTTTTACGAGGGTTTAGTTTTTATGGCGGTAAGCATTGATCAATGGTAAATTTAGACTTTTTTGTTTGCCTTATGCCGGCGGTTCAGCGTCGATCTATAATAAATGGAAACCATACTTAACCGACGATATCGAATTATTTGCGGTTGAGCTGGCCGGCAGGGGAAAAAGAGTCTACCACCCGTTGTATAACTCCATAGATGAAGCCGCGGCAGATGTCTATCGTATTATATCCGCTGAGTTGAACGGTTCGCCTTTCGGACTTTTCGGTCACAGTTTGGGCAGCCTGATCGCTTTCGAATTGGCCCACAGGTTAAAAGAGACAGAGCACCAACCGGCCTGCGTTTTTTTCTCAGGCCGCGGCGCGCCCCATGTGCCCCGCGGGGAAGACAAAGAACTGTATCATACCCTGCCCGACAATGAGTTCAGGGAAAAAATATTGGAATTAGGGGGAACCCCGAAAGAGTTCTTCGACCACCCGGAGCTATTGGAAGTATTTTTACCCATGTTAAAGAATGATTTTAGGATCGCTGAAACCTATGAAAGCAGCGAAGAGGTAGAGCCTTTAGACTATAACATTAATGTGTTGGTCGGGAAAGAAGAAGACACAACAGCGGAACAAATACACGGCTGGAAAGAACATACAAACAAAGTATGCAGTATTCACTATGTCCCGGGAGGACATTTTTTTTTCAACGAGGAAACGGAAAACGCAGCAGCTATCATTAATCGTACCGTCAAAGAATGTAAGCAGGCGGCGGACTCTTTCATCGAAAACCCGGCGGTAAACTATGCTGTGAGGTATTTACAATGATAGAAATATATGCGGTGAATATAGCGGAAAGAAAAGAAAAAGGAGTAGTAGTGCAAATGCTCCCTTTTGTGGATAAACATAAACAAAACCGGATTAATCGATTTTTGAATTGGGAAGATTCGCTCAGGTCGTTAACGGCCGAGCTCCTGGCCCGGTACATTATCATCCGCAAAACCGGTCTAAGGAACGAAGATATCGTTTTCTCTCATAATGGCTTTGGAAAACCCGTCCTGCAAAACCGGGATAATTTTCATTTTAATTTGACTCATTCGGGTGACTGGATAGCCTGCGCCGTGGATAGCAATCCCGTGGGCATAGATATAGAGAGAATCGAACCGTTGGATTTAGATAATATATCGAGAAGGTATTTCTCAGAAGATGAGCATCGTTATCTATTGAGTCAGAGTGACCGGTTAGCCCATTTTTTTATGCTGTGGACCTTAAAAGAGAGCTATGTCAAGATGGAGGGCAAAGGGTTGCATCTACCCTTAGATTCTTTTTCCATGCGTTTTGGAAGCGGTAATGGGATCGGGATCGAGTTCCGGGGGAAAGAATTGGACGACAGGTTTTTTTGCCGGTATGATATAGACAGCAGTTATAAAATGGCGATTTGCGCCCAGAGTAGAGAGTTCCCCCGGTCTGTCATTAGAAAATCGGTTGATGAATTGGTAGAGAGTTTTCTTTCTCTCGGTGGTATTCGTTAAGCGCAGCGCGCTGCTCAATGAACAATGTTCAATGATCAATGATCAATGATCAATGATCAATGATCAATGATCAATGAAAGAATCGCTAAAAAACCGGTATCTGTCAGATGCTGCCCCTTAGAGGTTCCCCGTGCCGCGTCCCGGGGCAAATTCCAAATCACAAACAGTGAGCAAGGTGTGTCCCTGCTGCGCAGCGGCTCAACCCCTCCCCCCACATGGTGGGGATTCCAATAAGATGTGAGAAGTTTCTACTTTTTAGTTAGAAGCATCTACTTGTTTAGCAGAAGAGGCTACCTTTTTGTGAGAAGTTTCTCGTTTTTATGATGAAAAGCACTACCGGCTGACTGCTGTGTTCACACCAGAGGGATAAAAGGCTTTGCAGCGTGTTACTCAAATGTTTAATGCTTAAGGCAATGTAAGCGATAAAATATCCGCCCTTTTG